>NZ_PZKQ01000042.1:0-117372 GCF_003046645.1 Escherichia sp. MOD1-EC6475
AGTTGGCAGCATCACCTAATGAGTGAACGACCTGTTTGGGTAATAAGTTGCTTAATGATTGTGTTGTGGTCAGGCCTTATCTCCCATGGACGAAATAAGCTCCTTGAACTGGCAGGAAAAAGCCATAGCGAAGAGTTATGGAGTCCGGTTCGTTGCGCTTTTATAGGTGCATTAACACTCTATTACTATTTTATCGGCTTCTTTGGGATACTTGCAGCAATAGCTATAACGCTTGTCTGGCAAAGACATACTCGATTTTTCCATTAGTATTTAAAGTGGAATGTGGCTAAATTTTGATATTTTGTACAGTTGTGCCTTTATCTAAAAATTAAAAAGGTTTATGGAATGTTCAAAGATAAAACTCTGGCAGCAGATATCAGCGCATTAATGCTCGATATTGGTTCTAAATTAGATACATCAGTATCGCTTGTTCAGCAAACTTGCGATGAATCTGAGCTCAATACTTATCGTTCCGCCGTCGGGGAAATTATGGGGCGCATGTTAATCGACATCATGACCCCCATTTATACACAGCATCCCGAACTTAAACCAAAAGAACTTAACTGAGCTTCACATCGCCGCTTCATTTTTCGCCCGTAGCTTCTTCGCCTGGGTTTCCAGCAGCAGGTAACAGATCAGCGCCAGCAGCAGCGGGATAAAGTAGTACAGGACACGGTAAGCGAGCAGGGCGGCGATAATCGTTCCTTTTGATGTATGTTCCCCTGCCAGTAGCGCGATAAACACCGCTTCCAGTACGCCAATACCCGCTGGAATATGCACAATGACGCCGGAAATACTGCTAACCAGCAACACGCCCAGTACAAAGAAATAGTTCACGTTTTGACCAAATAACAGCCAGATAATCGCTCCCATAACCATCCAGTTAACGCTGGAAATCAGCATCTGGGCGAGGGCGAATTTCCATGAAGGTAGCACCAGCTTTTGCCCTTTGATGGTCATATGACGGTGTTTAGCGAAGGCGCAAAACCATAAATAGACTGCAATTATCAGCAGCAAACCAATGCCGAGAATACGCAGCGTGGTTTGATCGATATACCAGTGATCCGGCAGTTCCACCACGCCCACGGTAAAAATAATCCCGGCGAGCAAAATATAGCCCAGCCAGTTGGTGGTAATACTCAGCGAGAAAATCCGTGTAATAGTGCTACCCGGTAATCCCAGGCGGGAGTAAAGACGATAACGCATACCAATGCCGCCGACCCAGGTACTGAGCGTCAGGTTGAAGGCGTAGCAGATAAATGACACCAGCATCACCTGGCGCTTCGCCAGTTTATGACCGCAGTAGAAGCGGGCTAGCAGGTCATAACAGCCGTAAATCAGATAGCTGACGACCACCAGCCCAACCGCACTGAGCAGTGCAACGCGATTGTAGTCGCGGATGACCTTCCAGACCTCTTCCCAGTCTACCTTTTTGGCGTAGACCACCAGCAACACAATCACCGCGATAAAAAACAGCCAGGTGAGGATCTTCTTTGCCCGGCGCCAGCGTGGATGCGATTTACTCATCAGGGTTTTACCCCCGTGTTTTCTGTTTCTACCCGATCCTGAGTTTCCATTGCCGGCTGCGCGGGCGGATCAACTTGCGCCAGACGTGGCGTATGCGCCGGAAGCCAGCCCACCAGCGCCGGGAAATGGCGTAGAAAGTGGAATGCCAGCACGCTTTTAGTCAGGTTCCACCAGGTGCGTTTTGGCAGCATGGTTTCATCTACCTGCTGGCAGTCAGCGGCGATGATGCCATTCAGATTGTCGCGTAACGTCTGGTTAAAATTACGATCGTGGATGATAACGTTTGCTTCAAGATTCAGCGACAAACTGAGCGGATCGAGATTACTGGAGCCAACCGTCGCCCAGTGATCGTCCATCAATGCCACTTTGCCGTGGAGCGGGCGGCGGCGATATTCAAATACCTGAACGCCGCCTTTAACCAGATAGTTATACAGCAAGCGCGCGCCGACTCTGACAATAGGCATATCCGGTTCACCCTGAATGATCAGTTTGATCCGCACCCCACGCCGTGCCGCTTTACGCAAGGCGTGTAAAAATCGATAGCCGGGGAAGAAGTAGGCGTTGGCGATAATCACTTCCCGCCGCGCCTGAGTGAGCATTTTCAGATAGTGGCGCTCAATATCGCTGCGATGTTCTTCGTTATCGCGCCAGACCAGCAATACCTGCGCTTCTCCCGGCTGGCGGTTCTCTTCTGCCTTGTGATGACGTCGCCACCAGCGCCGTGCCGCGCTTTGTCCGGGCAGGTTTTCCAGTTCAAATTGCAGAATATCTTCCACAATTGGCCCCTCCAGGCGCACCGCGTAATCCTGTTTGGCCTCTGGACCGTAGCTGGACATATGCTCGGCGGAGTAATTCAGCCCGCCAATAAAGGCGATGCGTGCGTCGATCACCACAATTTTGCGATGCATCCGGCGAAACACATTGGTGCGCATACCGAACAGGCGAGGGCGGGGATCGTAATAACGAAACACCACGCCAGCCGCCGTCAGTTCATTGACAAACTCATCGCTGAGATCCGGCGAACCGTAGCCATCCAGCAAGACTTCCGCTTTAACCCCGCGTCGCGCAGCGTCCAGCAATGCTGCGTGTAATTGTTTACCGACGTCATCCTCGAACCAGATAAACGTTTCAAGAATAATGCGTTCTTGCGCCTCACCAATCGCTTTAAATACAGCGGGATAATATTGCTCGCCGTTCTCCAGCAACTGGATCTTATTGCCTTCGCGCCAGCTACATTTCATAAATGAATCTCCGCACTCAAAGGGGCATGATCAGAAAGATGTCGCCAGGTGCGCAGCGGTAGCGAGGTTGGCGCGCTGGCGCTGGCGTTTTTGACATAGATCCTGTCCAGACGTAGTAGAGGAAATTGCACCGGAAACGTGCGCGCCGGGCGTCCGTGGGCGCGGGTAAATATCTCATCCAGCCCGGCCTGTACTTTTAACGGATGATTGGCTTTTTGCCGCCAGTCGTTGAAATCACCCGCCACTAAAACGGGTTCGTCTGGCGGAAGCTGGTTTACCCATTCGGCAAGCATCGCAAGTTGCGCCTGACGGTGCGCCTCTCGCAAACCGAGATGTACGCACATCACATGAATCGCTTTTCCGGTCATTGGCGGCACAATGCGGCAGTAGAGCACGCCACGTTTTTCCGCGCCATCGACCGAAACATCGCGATTCTCATAATGTTCAATGGGATAGCGTGACAGTACGGCGTTGCCGTGATGCCCTTGCGGATACACAGCATTGCGACCGTAGGCAAAATCGCTCCACATGGTGTCGGCAAGAAACTCGTAGTGAGATGTGTCGGGCCAGTTTTCTACATGCAGCGGATGAACTTCGTGCGCGCCCATCACTTCCTGCAGGCAAACAATATCGGCGTTGACAGTGCGCACGGCGTCGCGAAGTTCCGGCAAAATGAAGCGTCGGTTAAACGCTGTAAAGCCTTTGTGAATATTGATGGTGAGTACCTTGAACGAAAATTGTTGTGTTTGATCGGGCATAATTTTCCTGTCTTTGCCTCTTATCTCATTGAAATAGTGTAGTCGGCGTCACAAAAAGGTGCGGTCTTACGGAATTTTCCGTAAAGTTCGGTACTCTGAGTTAGTAGAGATAAATTCTTCAGGAGAGAAGCCATGAAGTGGCAACAACGTGTTCGTGTCGCAACTGGCCTAAGTTGCTGGCAGATTATGTTGCATTTACTGGTAGTGGCGCTGCTGGTGGTGGGCTGGATGAGTAAAACTCTGGTTCACGTCGGCGTGGGATTGTGCGTGCTGTATTGTGTAACGGTAGTGATGATGCTGGTGTTTCAGCGCCACCCCGAACAACGCTGGCGCGAGGTGGCAGACGTACTGGAAGAGCTGACCACCACCTGGTATTTTGGCGCGGCGCTGATTGTGCTGTGGCTGTTGTCCCGCGTACTGGAAAACAACTATTTGCTGGCAATTGCAGGGCTGGCGATCCTTGCCGGCCCGGCGGTGGTGTCGTTACTGGCGAAAGATAAAAAGTTACATCACCTTGCGTCTAAACATCGCGTACGCCGCTGACCCTGTCGTGGCCGTTATCACCAGTAGCGGCCACAAACTGTTCCACACAATATCCAGACTCGCATCCTTCAAATAAATCTGCTTGGTAATGTCCGTAAAGTGGCGGATAGGGTTAATCCACGTCAGGTTTTGCAGCCACACCGGCATGTTCTCTACCGGCGAAACGTAACCGGAAAGCAGAATGGCGGGCATCATAAAGACGAATACGCCGATAAACGCCTGCTGTTGCGTTGCACAGAGTGATGAAATCAGCAGACCGAATCCCACCAGTGACAAACCGTAAATCACCATCGTGAAATAGAACAGCGCCAGCGATCCGGCGAAGGGGATTTGATACGCCCAGATACCAATCGCCAGCACAATGGTGGCCTGGAACGTGGCGACAATTAACGCCGGTACGGCTTTACCGATGAATATCTGCCAGGTGGTGAGGGGCGAAACCAGTAGCTGATCGAGCGTTCCCTGTTCGCGTTCGCGGGCGACAGAAAGTGAAGTGACGATCATCACGCCGATAGTGGTGATCATGGCGATCAACGATGGCACCACAAACCATTTGTAGTCGAGGTTTGGGTTATACCAGTTGCGTACCACCAGTTCGCTGTTGTTGGGTTTCGGTTTTCCTTCCAGCAGCTCCTGCTGATAGTTTTTGACGATCTGTTGCAGGTAGTTGGCGGCGATTTGCGCACTGTTGGAGTTACGCCCGTCGAGAATTAACTGCAACGGCGCGGTCTGGAAGGTATCCAGTTTGCGTGAGAAGTCTGCCGGGAAACGCACCAGCAGTAGCGCCTTTTGCGTGTCGATGGTTGGGCGGATCTCCTGCGGACTTTTCAGCAGCAGTACGTGGGTAAAGGCGCTGGCGCGGGCAAAACGTTGGGTCAGCTCCACCGAATGCTCGCCGTTATCTTCATCGTAGATAGCGATGGTGGCGTTTGTCACTTCCAGCGTGGCGGCAAACGGGAACAGGATCACCTGAATAAGCACGGGTAAAATCAGAATCGCCCGCGTTTGCGGTTCGCGCAGCAGCGACTGCAATTCTTTGCGGATTAACGTCCATAAGCGATGAAACATGCTCTTCTCCCTAATCCAGCCGACGTTTGGTTTTCAGCCACGTCAGGCCGATAAACATCACCGCCGAAGCGATCAAAAACAGCACATTCACCACCAGCACCACCGGAATATTCCCGGCGAGGAACAGGCTTTGCAGGGTGCTGACGAAATAACGTGCGGGAATAATGTACGTCACCGCGCGGATCACCGCTGGCATACTGTCGATCTGAAAAATAAAGCCGGAAAGCATAATCGACGGCAGGAAAGCTGCGTTCAGTGCTACCTGAGCGGCGTTGAACTGGTTGCGGGTAATCGTAGAAATCAGCAGCCCCATCCCCAGGGTACTGAGCAAAAACAGACTGGTGATAAAAAACAGGATCAGCAGCGAACCGCGATAGGGCACGCCGAGAATAAACACCGACACCAGCATACAGAGCAGCATCGCCAGCATACCGAGGAAGTAATAGGGGATCAGCTTACACAACAGCAGTTCCGTGCGGGTAATCTCCGTAGAGAGCAAAGCCTCCATAGTGCCGCGCTCCCACTCCCGCGCTACCACCAGCGAGGTGAGGATCGCGCCGATAACCGTCATGATAATGGTTACCGCACCGGGGATAATAAAGTGCTGGCTTATCGCCGCCGGGTTAAACCAGTAGCGTGTCTGGACGTCGATAAGCGGTTCAAACGTCTGCCCATTGTCCTCTGCCCGCTGCATTTGCCAGATCTGCCAGATCCCTTCGACATAACCCTGCACAAAGTTGGCGGTATTCGGCTCGCTGCCGTCGGTGATCACCTGAATCGGCGCGGTAGCGTTGGCGCGCTCCATCTGTTCGGCAAAATCCACCGGAATCACCACCAGACCGCGAATTTTCCCCGCCTGCATTTTGGCGATCAGTTCCTGACGGTTATCGCTGATGGTGGCGTCAATATAGGGCGAGCCGGTCATAGTGTGGGTGAAATCCAGCGCCGCTTCGCTACGCTGCTCCAGCAAAATCCCGACCCGCAGCTTACTGGAGTCGAGGTTAATGCCGTAACCAAAAATAAACAGCAGCAACAGCGGGATCACCACCGCAATCAGCCAGCTACTTGGATCGCGAATGATCTGCCGCGTCTCTTTGACGCACAGCGCCCGCACACGACGCCAGGAAAGGATCGGGTTACTCATTGCCATGCTCCTTATCCCAGTTGTGGATCAATTGAATAAAGGCTTGCTCCATAGTGGGATCGTGTTGCTCATCGTTAGCCGACTGCGCTTTCAAATCGTCCGGCGTGCCGCTGGCAATCAGCTTCCCGCGATACACCAGCCCGATGCGGTCGCAATATTCCGCTTCATCCATAAAGTGGGTGGTAACCATCACCGTAACGCCTTTCTCTACCATGCTGTTGATATGCAGCCAGAACTCGCGGCGGGTGAGGGGATCGACGCCGGAGGTCGGTTCATCAAGAAACAGAATGTCCGGTTCATGCATCAGCGAGCAGGCCAGCGCCAGCCGCTGTTTAAAACCCAACGGCAGTTCATCGGTGGCATGTGAGGCGATACTTTTCAGGCCGAACGCCTCGCTCATACGGGAGATTTTTTCGTTCTGCGCCCGACCGCGTAAACCATACACACCGGAGAAAAAGCGTAAATTCTGTTCGACCGTCAAGTTGCCGTAGAGCGAAAATTTTTGTGCCATATAGCCGAGATGCTGGCGCGCTTTACCGGAACTCTCTTTCAGATCCATCCCCAGCACCAGCGCCTGACCAGAGGTCGGCACCAGCAAGCCACACATCATCTTAAAGGTGGTTGATTTCCCCGCGCCGTTTGGCCCGAGCAAACCAAAGATTTCACCGCGTTTGACGGCAAAATTCACATGATCGGTGGCGGCAAAATCACCAAATTTCTTGGTCAGCTCTTTCGCTTCGATCACCGTCTCGCCGGGTGTGCCTTCTACCGTATGTAATATTGCGCCCAGCGGCGATTCCGAGGTTCCGGCACCGCCCAGCAAATCAATAAACGCATCTTCAAAACGCGGCGTAGTTTCGTTGATGTTGATTTCCGGCATCCCGTCAGCGCGGCGAATATCGTCTGGTGTGGCCTCTTTTTTGAGGATCAGGCGCACGGATTTCCCCTGAATCATCCCGTCGCTGACCTGTGGCAGTTTCAATGCCCGTTGCAGCAATTTGCGGTTGCCCTCGTGCGGGCTGGTCATCAGAAAACTGCGTCCGGCCATAGTCTGCGTCAGAGCCGTCGGTTCCCCCTGATACAGCAACTCGCCTTCGTTCATCAGTAACACGTCACGGCACTGCTCGGCTTCATCGAGATACGAGGTGCTCCAGAGGATCAGCATCCCTTCGCCCGCCAGCTCATGCACCATCTGCCACAGTTCGCGCCGTGAGATAGGGTCAACGCCGACGCCGGGTTCATCGAGCAGTAACACTTTCGGCGCGCCCACCAGGGTACAGGCCAGCCCGAGTTTTTGCTTCATCCCGCCAGAGAGCTTGCCCGCCAGGCGTCCGGTAAACGGGCCAAGAGACGTAAACTCCAGCAGGCGAGCAAAAGTCTGCTTCCGCGCTTCACCGGTGACGCTGCGCAAATCCGCGTACAGATTGAGGTTCTCCATCACCGTCAGATCTTCATACAGACCAAATTTCTGCGGCATATAGCCGAGCACGGCGTGCAGCGCAGCGTCGTTTTTGATCGGATCAAAGCCAATCACCGTGGCACTGCCGCTGTCGGGTTTCAGTAATCCCGCCAGCATCCGCATCAGCGTGGTTTTGCCCGCACCGTCCGGCCCCACCAGCCCCGTCACATAACCAGCGTGAATGGTGCAGTCGAGCGGCGCGACGGCGGGCTTATCCATGCCCGGAAAGCGTTTTTCCAGGCCGTTCAGCGTGATAACGGCATCATTCATGTCCTGCCTCGTCACCGAATTGCACCGTCACTGGCATACCCTGGCGTAACGCATCATCGGCGTCGGTCACCACAATACGCAGGCGATAGACGAGGTCGGTACGCAGATCCGGCGTTTCGACGGTTTTCGGGGTAAATTCAGCAGTCGGCGAAACGAAACCAATCTGCCCGTGATAGGGCTTGTCCGGGCGACCATCGGTATAGAGCAGCACTTTGCGTCCCGGCTGCGCCTGGTCAAGATTACGTTCATCAACATAAGCGC
Organism: Escherichia sp. MOD1-EC6475; assembly: GCF_003046645.1. NCBI lineage: Bacteria > Pseudomonadati > Pseudomonadota > Gammaproteobacteria > Enterobacterales > Enterobacteriaceae > Escherichia > Escherichia sp. MOD1-EC6475. Next base: position 8,272 of record NZ_PZKQ01000042.1, read on the forward strand.
GCACCCACACCGGACGCGTCAGCGAGACGGTAAACACCGTGCCGCCTTCATTGAGCACCGTGCCAGGCTCTACTGCACGGGTTAACAGCGTGCCGTCAGACGGTGCGACCAGCGTCGAATCCTGCAAATTCAGCTCCGCCTGCGCCAGTTGCGCCTGCGCCTGTTCGAGGCTGGCTTTTGCCTGGGCGATATCCTGTTCACGGTTACCGGAACGGTACTGACGTAATTTATCCTGAGCTGATTTCAGCGTTGCCTGCGCCTGGTCGCGCGAGGAGCGGGCATTTTCCAGGTCGTTTGCCGAAATGGTGCGGCTTTTCCACAACCCTTGCTGGCGGTTATAGAAGTTCTGCGCATAGTCATATGCGGCTTGCGCCTGTTTCACGGCGGCGGCCGCCTGAGCGATTTCTTCGTCGCGATACCCGGCAAGCATCAAGTCATACTGCGCCTGAGCCACCGAAACGCCCGCTTTCGCCTGCATCAGGGCAATCTCATACGGCTTATGATCCAGTTCGCCCAGCACCTGGCCCGCTTTGATCGCATCACCTTCGTCTACCGCCAGCGACTCAACGCGACCTCCGACACGGAAGCTCAGATTCACCGTACGAATATCCACGTTGCCATACAGCGTCAGGCCGTTATCCTGGCGGCTTTGATACCACCAGTAGCCTCCGGCAACCACGGCGGCAAGCACCACTACCGTCAGTCCAGTCACGACAGTTTTTTTCATCACTACAAACTCCTTTGCGATAATCCTTGCAAAATCAGGTCGATATGACAGGTCACCGTCTGGTTGATCAGTTCGGTCTTTTCTTCATCGAACGCGCTCCAGCCGGTGCGTAACAGAATCGTTTCTTTACCAAGACGAAACGCCAGAATCTCGCCAAGTAATGCATGGGTATGGAGGATCATGCGGGTATCGTTGGCATCACAACCGGTCCAGGCGGCGATCAGACGCGTAAGATGGCTGTGTAGCGGGCTAATCACCTGTTCATGCACCAGATGGTAGGCCGCCGTAGGAGAGAGCTGCTCACGGGAGATAAACTTGCTGAGGTTGACAGTGTCCTCCTGGGTGAGCAGTTGAATCATGTTCCTGCAGGCGCGAAGGATCAGTTCGCGGATGGCTGCGCGATCCGGCTGTGGTTGCGCGAATAAGCGTTCGGCTTCCTCGGCGTGCGGACGGAACTGTTCGCCAATAAAATCGGCAATCCACTGGGCGCAGGCGAGGTATAAATCTTCTTTCGAACCGAAGTAATAGGTAATAGCAGCGATATTCTGCCCGGCCTGGGCGGCGATATCGCGGGTGGTGGCGTTCATTCCATACTCACCAAACTGCGCCAGTGCAGCGGCAATCAGCTGCTTTTTCGCCTGTTCACCTTTGGTTGTCATGGCAGGACTATTCATAGCACAGCCCATTCTTAATCAAATGATTGATTAAGATTATGACTCATTTTTCGCGTTGTCCAGTATGGCTAAGAATTTGAGCAACGCCAGTCACAGGGATAATTTATGCGCTGCGTCACAAAAACTGCTACACTCCGCTCCCTCATGACATTGTGGTTTTTGTCATTTTCCTTTTCAGTATCTCCCTGAAAACTACACCGGTAACGGTCGGGGCGGTTCGGAGTAGTTATGTCTTTCGATTCTTTGGGTTTAAGCCCTGATATCCTGCGCGCCGTTGCCGAGCAAGGTTACCGTGAACCCACCCCTATTCAGCAGCAGGCGATCCCTGCGGTGCTGGAAGGCCGCGACCTGATGGCCAGTGCCCAGACCGGCACGGGCAAAACAGCGGGCTTTACGTTACCGCTGTTGCAACACCTGATTTCCCGCGAGCCGCACGCCAAAGGGCGTCGTCCAGTACGCGCGTTGATCCTCACCCCGACCCGCGAACTGGCGGCGCAGATTGGTGAAAACGTCCGTGATTACAGCAAATACCTGAATATTCGTTCGCTGGTGGTGTTTGGTGGCGTCAGCATTAACCCACAGATGATGAAGCTGCGTGGCGGTGTTGATGTGCTGGTGGCAACGCCGGGGCGTTTGCTGGATCTGGAACACCAGAACGCGGTGAAACTGGATCAGATAGAGATCCTCGTCCTTGATGAAGCTGACCGTATGCTCGATATGGGCTTTATCCACGATATTCGTCGTGTGTTAACAAAACTGCCCGCGAAGCGCCAGAACCTGCTGTTCTCCGCGACTTTCTCTGACGAGATTAAAGCTCTGGCAGAAAAACTGCTGCATAACCCGCTGGAAATCGAAGTGGCACGCCGCAATACCGCCTCTGAGCAAGTGACCCAGCACGTTCACTTTGTCGATAAGAAACGCAAACGGGAATTGCTGTCACACATGATTGGTAAAGGTAACTGGCAGCAGGTGCTGGTGTTTACTCGAACCAAACATGGCGCTAACCATCTGGCTGAACAATTAAATAAAGATGGCATTCGCAGTGCGGCGATCCACGGCAATAAATCGCAAGGTGCGCGTACCCGTGCGCTGGCCGATTTTAAATCGGGTGATATTCGTGTGCTGGTGGCGACCGACATCGCCGCGCGTGGCCTGGATATCGAAGAGTTGCCGCACGTCGTCAACTATGAGCTGCCAAACGTACCGGAAGATTATGTCCACCGTATCGGGCGTACTGGTCGTGCCGCCGCCACCGGCGAAGCGTTATCGCTGGTGTGTGTTGATGAACACAAACTGCTGCGTGATATCGAAAAACTGCTGAAAAAAGAGATCCCACGCATTGCGATTCCGGGCTATGAGCCGGACCCGTCAATCAAAGCCGAACCGATCCAGAATGGTCGCCAGCAACGCAGTGGCGGCGGTCGTGGGCAGGGTGGTGGTCGCAGTCAACAGCAACCACGCCGTGGAGAAGGTGGTGCGAAGTCTGGTAACGCGAAACCCGCAGAAAAACCGTCTCGTCGTCTCGGCGATGCCAAACCAGCAGGCGAACAACAACGTCGCCGCCGTCCGCGTAAACCTGCCGCTGCGCAGTAATCTTTTATGCCGGGCTATGCCCGGCAGCAGACTGATGACAAAGTCCCAAAAGTGCCTGGACAGTCCCCTCGCCCCTTCGGGGAGAGGGTTAGGGTGAGGGGAACAAACCCGCACTGGCGTGATTATTTACCCTCACCCCGACCCTCTCCCTAAAAGGGCGAGGGGGGACAATGATGTTTCTCCCGATGCGGGAAATCCCTACATCCGGAAAACGTTATTGCGAGCCGCTTTCCAGAAACAGAAAAACCATTACCCCTGAAAACCGAAAAATGCCACAATATTGGCTGTTTATACAGTATTTCAGGTTTTCTCATGGCATTAACCGCCGCGCTTAAAGCGCAAATTGCCGCCTGGTATAAGGCGCTTCAGGAACAGATCCCCGACTTTATTCCCCGTGCGCCGCAGCGGCAGATGATTGCGGACGTCGCCAAAACGCTGGCCGGAGAAGAAGGGCGGCATCTGGCGATTGAAGCACCCACCGGCGTTGGGAAAACGCTCTCCTATTTGATTCCTGGCATTGCGATTGCCCGCGAAGAGCAAAAAACGCTGGTGGTCAGTACCGCCAACGTGGCATTGCAGGATCAGATCTACAGCAAAGATTTACCTTTGTTGAAAAAGATCATTCCCGATCTTAAATTCACCGCCGCTTTCGGGCGTGGGCGCTACGTTTGCCCACGCAACCTGACGGCGCTCGCCAGCACTGAACCCACGCAACAGGACCTGCTCGCTTTTCTTGACGACGAACTGACGCCTAATAATCAGGAAGAGCAAAAACGCTGTGCAAAGCTGAAGGGCGATCTCGACACTTATAAATGGGATGGCCTGCGCGATCATACTGATATCGCTATTGATGACGATCTCTGGCGACGGCTGAGTACCGACAAAGCCAGCTGCCTCAACCGCAACTGTTACTACTACCGCGAATGCCCGTTTTTTGTTGCCCGTCGGGAGATTCAGGAAGCAGAAGTGGTGGTGGCAAACCATGCGCTGGTGATGGCGGCGATGGAAAGCGAAGCTGTATTGCCAGACCCGAAAAACTTGCTGCTGGTGCTGGATGAAGGGCATCACCTGCCGGACGTGGCGCGGGATGCGCTGGAGATGAGCGCCGAAATCACCGCGCCCTGGTATCGGCTCCAACTGGACTTGTTCACGAAACTGGTCGCCACCTGCATAGAGCAGTTTCGCCCGAAGACGATCCCACCGCTGGCAATCCCTGAACGTTTGAATGCGCATTGTGAAGAGTTGTATGAGCTTATCGCCTCTTTAAACAACATTCTCAATCTCTATATGCCTGCCGGGCAGGAGGCTGAGCACCGGTTTGCGATGGGCGAACTGCCTGATGAAGTGCTGGAGATCTGCCAGCGGCTGGCGAAACTGACCGAGATGCTGCGTGGCCTGGCAGAACTGTTCCTCAACGATTTAAGCGAGAAAACCGGCAGCCACGATATTGTGCGTCTGCATCGGTTGATTTTGCAGATGAACCGCGCGCTGGGGATGTTTGAGGCGCAAAGCAAACTCTGGCGGCTGGCCTCGCTGGCGCAATCTTCCGGTGCGCCAGTGACCAAATGGGCGACGCGGGAAGAGCGTGACGGGCAGCTACATCTCTGGTTTCACTGCGTGGGGATCCGCGTCAGCGATCAGCTGGAAAGGCTGCTGTGGCGCAGCATTCCGCACATTATTGTCACTTCCGCGACCTTGCGTTCGTTGAACAGTTTTTCGCGTTTGCAGGAGATGAGCGGGCTGAAAGAGAAAGCAGGCGACCGCTTTGTGGCGCTGGATTCACCGTTCAACCACTGCGAGCAGGGCAAAATTGTTATTCCCCGGATGCGCTTTGAGCCTTCCATCGACAACGAAGAGCAGCACATTGCTGAAATGGCGGCCTTTTTCCGTGAGCAGGTGGAGAGCAAAAAGCATCTCGGCATGTTGGTGCTGTTTGCCAGCGGACGGGCGATGCATCGGTTTCTCGACTATGTGACGGATTTACGTTTGATGTTACTGGTGCAGGGCGATCAGCCGCGCTACCGCTTAGTTGAACTGCATCGCAAACGCGTCGCTAACGGTGAGCGCAGCGTGCTGGTGGGCTTACAGTCATTCGCCGAAGGCCTTGATCTGAAAGGCGATCTGCTCAGCCAGGTGCATATCCATAAAATCGCCTTTCCGCCTATCGACAGTCCGGTGGTGATCACCGAAGGCGAATGGCTAAAAAGTCTTAATCGCTACCCGTTTGAGGTGCAAAGCCTGCCGAGTGCTTCGTTTAATCTGATTCAGCAAGTTGGGCGTCTTATTCGAAGCCACAGTTGCTGGGGCGAAGTGGTTATCTACGACAAACGCTTGTTGACCAAAAATTATGGCAAGCGACTACTGGATGCATTACCGGTATTTCCAATAGAGCAACCGGAAGTCCCTGAAGGTATAGTTAAAAAGAAAGAAAAAGCGAAATCCCCACGCCGTCGGCGGCGTTAATGATGTGAGTCAGGTAAGGAGTCGTAAATGGACTATCGCAAAATCATTAAAGAGATCGGGCGCGGGAAAAACCACGCACGCGATCTGGACCAGGATACGGCGCGCGGTCTGTATGCCCATATGCTCAATGGCGAAGTGCCTGACCTTGAGTTGGGTGGCATATTGATTGCACTGCGTATCAAAGGGGAAGGGGAAGCAGAGATGCTCGGCTTTTACGAAGCCATGCAAAATCACACCATCAAGCTGACGCCCCCCGTCGGCAAGCCGATGCCGATTGTCATCCCCAGTTACAACGGCGCGCGTAAACAGGCCAACCTGACGCCGTTGCTGGCGATTCTGCTGCATAAACTCGGTTTTCCGGTGGTCGTTCACGGCGTTAGTGAAGATCCGACTCGCGTGCTGACCGAAACCATTTTTCAACTGATGGGGATTGCGCCAACGCTACATGCCGGACAAGCACAGGCGAAGCTTGACGAGCACCAGCCGGTATTTATGCCCGTAGGCGCGTTTTGCCCGCCGCTGGAAAAACAACTGGCGATGCGCTGGCGGATGGGCGTGCGCAACAGTGCGCATACCCTGGCGAAACTGGCGACACCGTTTGCCGAAGGTGAGGCACTGCGTCTTTCCAGCGTCTCGCATCCGGAATACATCGGGCGAGTCGCGAAGTTCTTTCGCGATATCGGCGGACGGGCGCTGTTAATGCACGGCACTGAAGGCGAAGTCTATGCTAATCCGCAACGCTGCCCGCAAATAAATCTTATTGACCGCGAAGGGATGCGGGTGCTGTATGAAAAACAGGACACTGCTGGCAACGAGCTACTGCCACAAGCAAAAGACCCGGAAACCACGGCGAAGTGGATTGAACGTTGCCTGGCTGGCAGCGAACCAATTCCCGAGTCACTCAACATCCAGATGGCTTGCTGTCTGGCGGCGGCGGGCGAAGTGGCAACCATTAGCGATGGTCTGGCGCGCATTAAGCAATCATTTTAATTTCTTCCTCAGCCGGATGATGAGTGTCATCCGGTCTTTACTCCACTGCACCATGAAAGTGCAGCATCTTTATTGACCTTCCCGTGTGCGGCGCGCAGCATAAAAAAACAACAGGCATATAACATAAACAGGAGTTAACCATGGAAAGTGGTCATCGCTTTCATGCCCGGACGCTGCACAACTTTGTTCTGACTGTGTTTCGTCAGATGGGTAGCGAGGAACAGGAAGCAAAATTAGTAGCAGATCATTTAATCGCAGCAAATCTGGCAGGGCATGATTCACATGGTATTGGCATGATCCCGAATTATGTGCGTTCCTGGCAGCAGGGCTATTTGCAGATCAACCATCACGCCAAAATTGTCAAAGATGCGGGAGCTGTGGTCACGCTTGATGGCGATCGCGCATGTGGTCAGGTAGCTGCATATGAGGCCATGACTCTGGGGATTGAAAAAGCACGTCACCACGGTATTGCTGCCGTGGCGCTGCGTAACTCACATCATATCGGGCGCATTGGTTATTGGGCGGAACAGTGCGCGGCGGCGGGGTTTGTCTCTATCCACTTTGTCAGTGTGGTAGGGAGCAAGGCTGTTGCGCCGTTCCGTGGTCGTGATAGTCGCTTCGGCACCAATCCGTTTTGCGTTGTTTTCCCACGTAAAGATGACTTCCCGCTGTTGCTCGATTACGCCACCAGCACCATTGCGTTTGGTAAAGCGCGTGTGGCCTGGCATAAAGGCGTGCCCGTACCACCTGGTTGCCTGATCGACGTTAACGGTGTGCCAACGACCGATCCGGCAGTAATGCTGGAGTCACCGTTAGGAGCGTTGTTGGCTTTTGCTGAACATAAAGGTTACGCCCTGGCGGTGATGTGCGAAATTCTCGGTGGTGCGCTTTCTGGTGGTAAAACCACTTATCAGGAAACATTGCAGCACAGCCCGGATGCCGGTTTTAACTGCATGACGAGCATTATCATTAACCCGGAGCTGTTCGGTGCGCCAGATTGTGCAGCGCAGTCCGAAGCCTTTGCCGAGTGGGTGAAAGCCTCGCCGCATGATGACGATAAACCGATTTTGCTGCCGGGAGAGTGGGAAGTTAATATGCGCCGTGAACGGCAGGAAACGGGGGTTCCGTTGGATGCCGGGAGCTGGCAGGCAATTTGTGACGCCGCGCGGCAGATTGGTATATCAGAAGAGACGTTGCAGGCTTTCAGCCAGCAGTCAGCCAGCTAAAAAAAGCCCGTCCAGTGACGGACGGGCAAACAAGGGTAACATAGGATCAATGAGGGTTGGAGCACATGCGTCTGTCGGCAAACAGACAGGGAAATTCAGAACCTGATAGCTTCTTGCCGGATGCGGCGTAAACGCTTTATCCGGCCTGCGAATTACTTATAGATAACCGCTGTGCCGCTTAATTTATTGTTGTTGGTGGCGGATGTGATGCTGTATCCACTGGCGCCAGCCGCCGCCGCTTTTTCAGCCAGTTTCGCTTCCAGGGCATCGAGGGTGGATGCGCCATCGGCAGAAACTACGCCAATTTTATTCATGCTTTGTGCCTGGGATGCCGTGACCGGCTCCGCCGCGAACACGCCAAATGACAGAGTGGAAAGAGCCATAGCAGCAACAACAGTATTGATAGTTTTCATAATTAATCTCTCGCAGGTGATTTTTGTTTAAGTGACGTTGTTTCGTCGATGTGATGAGTATCACGTTTTTTTACGAGAGATAAAATCGAAGAGAATTGACCGCCTTGTTCAAATAAATTGATTGATATCTAACATGCTGATAATCCATTCATTTATCGTATGTATTAACCAATTTTGTAACATGTGGCAGTTACGGCTGCGTTAAAGGCACGGAATGCCACGAAAAACGCAAATCATACTATCTACACATCATGCTAGTTGCAGTTAACGTAACTGGCTGTCTTTCGAACCTCTGCGATTATATCCTGTATAACCCGGTTTTTGTAAATCTTTCTCCTGCTGACAGTGAATGCATAAGCGCACGCCAGGAATGGCTTCCCGACGAGCCTGCGGGATGGGAGCGCCGCACTCTTCACATTCATACAGGCTTTTGCCACGCGGAATTTCACCCCTGGCGCGGGCAATCGCATCTTCAATTGTACTGTTGATCTGTTCGTTGACGGCGTCATCGTTAGCCCAACCGGATGCCATATCGTCCTCCCCATATCAATGCTTGTACAGTTAAGTGTAGCTAATATAGGGGCGAACCTGGGCAGTTCAAGCGTCAGATCTCCGACCATTCCCGCAGCAGATTATGATAAAGATTGAGTAGCGACAGGATCTCTTCTCCTTCGCCGTAGCGGTTTTTGAGTGACTGAATATTGTTGTCCAGCTCGAACAGCATGGCGCGCTTTTTATCGTCGCGGATCATTGATTGTATCCACATAAATGACGCCACCCGTACGCCGTGCGTTACGGGGGTTACACAGTGCAGGCTGCTGGAGGGATACAACACCAGATCGCCTGCCGGAAGTTTTACCCGATGTTGCCCGAAGGTGTCATTGACGACCAGTTCGCCGCCTTCGTAACTTTGTGGATCGCTCAAAAACAGCGTGGCGGAAAGATCGGTGCGCATCCAGCCGTTTTGCGGATGACTGCGTACCGCGCCATCCACATGAAAACCATAGGTTTCATTATTCTGATAGCGATTAAACAGCGGCGTGGAAATGGTACGCGGCAAGGCAGCGGCAAAGAACAGTGCATGTTGGTTAACCGCGTTCAGCACTTCATTTTGTAATGCGGCATATAACGCGCTGCGGGTGTCTACCTGTTGATTATTCTTGACCTGCGCGCCTTGTGCGCCGGTGGTGACACGTCCATCAATCCATTCGGCTTGTTCCAGTTGGGCACGAAACCGGGCGACGTCCTGTGGCGATAACACACCGGGAATGTGGTACATCATATAGGTTCTCCAAAAAGTGGGGGCTGAGCATCACACCGATTGTTGATAGAGTGCACTTAACTCATGCCGGATGCGGCGTGAACGCCTTATCCGGTCTACAAAATGATGTAAATTCAATACATTGCACGAATTTCGCAGGCCTGATAAGCGTAGCGCATCAGGCAGTTCTGTTCTCGCCATCAATCTTAGTGCGCCCTGCACCCCACATCTGAATCAGAAATGCATATTGGCGGTGAGCAGGAAAGTTCTTGGCTCACCCGGATGATAACGGTAGCCGCTCTTGTTGATTGAGGCGACGTAATCGGTATCGAACAGGTTGTAGACGTTTAACTGGAAGTCGAGATTGCGATTAACCCGATAACCCAGTTTGGCATCGGCGACCCAATAACCTTCGGTAAACGCTGGCGTTCCCACCGCGCCGTCTGAACCTTTACGCATACTGCCGATATAGCGAGCGCCTGCACCAACGGAGATATCATCGGTTGCCTGATATTGGCTCCATAGGGTAAAGGCGTGTTCCGGCGTATACGGCAGTGATGAGGAACCATCCTGAGCAACGTCAGCGCCGTTTTTGATAGTCGCTTTTTGCTGGGTGTAACCGCCAATCACTTGCCAGGCCGGAGTGATATTCCCGGCAACGGAAATCTCATAGCCTTCGACGCGTTTCTTACCGTATTGCGAGTAAGTCCCGTCATCATTTTGCTCAACTTCATTTTCGATATCAGTACGGAACAGCGCGGCAGTGAGTAGCAGGCGTTTATCCAGCACCTGCCATTTGGTGCCAATCTCACTGGTTTTGGCTTTTTGCGGTTTAAAGTCGGTACGGCTGGCACTGTTACCGCTACCAGACTGCGCAAGGGCGAAATTACTGCCACCTGGTGGTTGTTGGGAAACGGCATAGTTCACGTAGACATTGCCATTGTCTGTCAGGTGATACAGCGCCCCGGCTTTCCAGTTCACCAGATTGCCAGACTTAGCGGTGTCGACAGTAGTGACTGGAGAACCGTATGCCACGCCGCTCGGGCAGGTGACGGCACCGCGACCACTGCCGCCGCAGGCGGTAGCACTGTCGTATTCAGTATGATAATTGTCCAGCCGAATTCCGCCGTTCAGCTCAAAATCACGGGTGATTTGCAGCGTATCGAAGGCATAAATTGCAAAGGTATCCGTCTGACCATTGGCATTTGCGCCGTTGCGCGTCAGGCCACCGGGATGAATGCTGCTGTCAGGATGATAAATATTCACCGCCGGTAACGTCACCGGATTAACGCCGTAGTTGGTTTGCGTTTCGCGGGTAAATTCCACGCCGGTACTGATATCATGACCGATAGAGCCGGTATAGAACGTCGAGGTCAGGTTGGTCTGGTTGGTGAGAATTTTATTACTCACATCTTTGGTATTCGCAGTGCGTGACCACGTCCAGCTATTCACATCGCTGGTGGGCTGGGTAATATTCGACGCCCCGCCCATAATTGCCGTCATCAGGTAATCCTGCTTCACGCGCGACCAACGCGTGGTATTGCGAATAGTGGTGTTATCGCTGATGTCGTGCTCAAAACGCATGGTGGCAGTATCGGTGGTCGAATCGTCGTAATCGGAATCTGTACCATAAAAGTTATGCGTATCAACTTTTCCGGAATGATTCAGCGCCGCCGTACCCGCAGAAGGTGCGGAATAGCCCGGTAAACCAATGGTCGGAATGCCGCCGTCTGGCGTATTGTGCTGGGTGACGTGTAAATAGTTGAGATACAAACGATTCGACGTACCGAGACCAAATGCCACGGAAGGGGCGACGCCGTAACGCTCGTTTTTGACTTTATCGCGCCCGGCATCGTGCGTCTTTTCGCCCATCATATTCAGACGTACCGCAGTGGTATCGCCAATGACCTGATTAACATCCAGCGTGCCGCGACGGAACCAGGCGCTACCAATACTGGCGGAGGCGTCAATACCTGAATCATTGCGCGGCTGTTTGCTGATCATATTGATCGAACCCGTCGGCGCACTACGCCCGTAGTCGGTGCCGGACGGGCCTTTAATCACTTCGACCTGTTCGGTATTGAAGGTGTCGCGCGAGACGCTGCCAATATCGCGAATACCATCAATATAAATGCTGTTAGAGGTATCGGCTCCGCGCATATAAATGGCGTCACCAGTGGTGGAGTTACCGTTCTCACCAGCAAAAAACGCACCCACGCCGGGGACGTTTTTAAGCGCGTCGGTAAGGTTGGTTGCGCCCTGATCTTTAATCACTTGTTCCGAAATCACCGTCATCGTGCGGGTTGTATCCGCTACCGGACGTAAGAATTTCGGATCGGCAGATTGTTGTGGTGCATAAAGCGAAGGCGTTGATGCTTCGACAACCAGCGTGTCATCCGCGTTAGTTTGCCCTTCGGCGGCGAGTGCCTGTGCCACAGGCGTGATACCGATACAAAGACCGGCAAAGAACGTGAGCGAATGAAATTGTCTGGCAGGGAAATTGCGATTGTTTTCCATTTTGCAGGTGACTTTTTCTTATATGTTAAAATTTTCACTGTCACGAGAAAGCATCTCTGCGGATGCGATGCCACTGTTAATCCCGTAAAAGCGATCGTGCAAGTGATAATAATTTTGATAAGCATTATCACTTGGCGCGATTTTCTATCACCCATTGCGCGAAAAAGAAATACATTTATTTACATTATGTTCATATTTGATGTTTTTCGATTACAAAATGGACGAAAACTGCATCCAGAGGCGAATGCAGTTACGTTGGTGGGGTTATTTGTAGATGGTTGCAGTACCGAACATCTGGTCATTTCCGCCTGCGGAATTAATGACATAACCTTTCGCGCCTTGTTCGCGCGCTTTTTCTGCCAGTTTATCCTCCAGATCGCTTAGGTTAGATGCGCCGGTCGCCGAAACGGTTCCGGCTGGTCGTAGTTGACCGCTGTCCTGGTTACTCAGTGGCTGCGCGGCATAAGCCGTGAAGGTGATTCCGCTCAGGACGGTGGCAATCAGTAGTGCGAGGCACTTTTTCATAATGACATCCTCATAAATACAACGAGTAGTGCCTGATAAGTGTAGGTCTCCTGTGCGATGAAAATGACGCAAAAAATTGACAGACATGCGCTTATTTTTTGAACAATATATTTTTACAAAACAAGACAAATCAATGACATGCAGCGTGCTGATTTTTATGATGAATTGATGAAAAATGCAGTCGGGTTAAGGTTTTGAAGCATGTTAAACGCAGCCAGATATTTACCCTGCTGCGTTATGCGGGTATCTTACGCCGCTGCTTAAAGGAGAATGCTATGTCCGCCCAGAAACCGGGGTTACACCCGCGCAATCGTCATCACAGTCGCTACGATCTCGCCACGCTTTGTCAGGTGAATCCTGAACTGGCGCAATTCCTTACGCTTACCCCTGCCGGTGAGCAAAGCGTTGACTTCGCCAATCCGCTGGCAGTGAAGGCGCTCAACAAGGCGCTGTTGGCACATTTTTATGCTGTGGCGAGCTGGGATATCCCTGACGGTTTTCTCTGCCCACCGGTGCCGGGTCGGGCAGATTATATTCATCATCTTGCTGATTTACTGGCTGAGGCAAGCGGAACAATTCCAGCCAATGCCAGCATTCTGGATATCGGTGTTGGTGCAAATTGTATTTATCCGCTGATTGGTGTGCATGAATATGGCTGGCGTTTTACTGGTACAGAAACTAACAGCCAGGCATTAAGCAGCGCGCAGGCGATCATCAGCGCCAATCCGGGTCTTAACCGCGCTATCCGCCTGCGTCGGCAAAAGGATACCGGCGCCATTTTTAACGGCATCATCCACAAAAACGAGCAATACGACGCAACCTTGTGCAACCCACCGTTCCATGACTCCGCAGCAGCAGCGCGTGCCGGCAGCGAACGCAAACGGCGTAACCTGGGGCTGGACAGAGATAACGCGCTGAACTTTGGCGGTCAGCAACAGGAGCTGTGGTGTGAAGGTGGCGAAGTGGCCTTTATCAAAAAGATGATTGAAGAGAGTAAAGGCTTCGCGAAGCAGGTGATGTGGTTTACCTCGCTGGTATCTCGTGGCGAAAACTTACCGCCGTTGTATCGTGCTCTGACGGATGTTGGCGCGGTGAAAGTGGTCAAAAAAGAGATGGCCCAGGGGCAAAAACAGAGTCGCTTTATTGCCTGGACCTTTATGAACGACGAACAGCGCCGTCGTTTTGTCAATCGCCAGCGTTAAAGCGTAGGCTCCCCCGATGGCAGTGGTGCTACCGGGGGCGTTCCCGGCAGCACCTGATAAGTTTGCACCGGCGCACGAACACCAGCCTGGTCGAAATGTTTTTTCACCTGGCTGTCGAGGGCAAATCTCACCGTCCACTGTTTGAGCGGCAGCGTGGTAAACGAAACACGCAGCGTAAACGCGGTATTGCTTAAGCCGACAATACCGGCAAAGTTCGGTTCACCAATAATCAGCCCGCGAATTTCTTCATTTTCCATCACCGCCGCTACGGCATCCTTCAGCGCCTGATTGGCTTTATCGGCATCCTCATGCCGATCGACATCATAGTTTGCTACCACCGAACCAATGCCACGGACGAAGTTAGCAAAGGTGGTTATCGAAGACCACGGAATGATGTGATACGCACCGGTATCCTGACGCACGCCCACGGAGCGAATCGACATCCGTTCCACCGTGCCGGTCAACGGCCCGATGGTAACCAAATCTCCGGTGTTCATACCGTTTTCAAACTGAATGAACACGCCGGTAATAATATCTTTCACCAGCGTTTGCGAACCAAACGAGATAGCCAGACCTAATGCCCCGGCACCTGCCAGCAGCGGTGCGATATTGACGCCGATTTCCGACAAAACAATCATGATGGTGATGGTGCTGATAATCACCGCCAGCGCATTGCGAAACAGTGTCAGCAGGGTACGCGTACGGGCGCTGGGCAGCGGGCGACCGTGAATATCTGAAGCCAGCCGGTTTTCGATCAAACTGGCGAGCACCGTCCAGCCAACCGCCGAGAAGAAAAGGATGAGCGCGATACGGATCAGGATATCCACGGTTTTCTGTCCCGCGCCGTTTTGCAGCCAGTTCCAGAAATCGAACAGCCCCCAGGCGCTGAGCAGCAACATTACCGCCACGCACACCGTCAGAATACGTGCCGTTTTCAGTGCTGCTGATAGCCAGCCGTTCAGCCGTTTTTGCAGCTCCGGATAGTTACGCTGAGTATGTGGCGAGAGAGTGATGGTCTTCGCCAGCCAGCGGGAAAACATACCGGAAACAAACGCCGCGATACCAATAATCGCCAGACTGCGCACCGTTGCGCCCATCATAAATTTCAGGCTGTTTCCCGGATCGAACAACGAAAAGAAAAACAGCACAATAAAATAGGCGCTTGCCAGCCAGTGCCACACCAGCGCAAAGGCGCGGATAAACAGGCTGAAGAATGCCAGCGAGTGCTCCGCGAAGTTGAGTAGATGCTGGGTAATCTCTTTTTTATTACGAAAGATCAGATACAGCGCCCAGACGGTCATGCACAGCATGATTATCACGTTTGCCAGCGCCCCAATTTGCACATTCACCTGATTAGAGATAATCGGCACTGCCACAATCAGTCCATAACCAATCAGACTGCTTAACCAGCTAAGACGGCGGCACCAGTAGCGGGCGCTTTCATCCTGAATATTGAACGGGCGCAGCTCTGCCACGTTCGGGCAGAAAATCAGGCGTAAAACAGCTTTGAAAAATTCAATCAGAGCGAAAGCATTGAGAAACAGGCTTTGTTGAAAAGCGATGGTTTTGCTACCGGCGTTGAGGTTGTCGCTTAGTACCTGGCCGACAAATAACGTCAGAGCCAGCAACAGCAAATCGATAATAAACGCCCCGATAATCATCGCTGGAAGCTGCAACCAGTTACTGCGCTCACGGTTTTTTTGCCGCGCCCACTGACCCATTTTGCGATACAGCGGCAGCGCGCACAGGCGAATCAGCCAGTAAAAACCAAACACCAGCACCGCGAGCATTGAAAAATGGGTCAGCGCGTTGTTGAAGGTTTGCGGGTTAAAGGGTTTATGCGGGGAGCCAGTGATATTGCGGTAAAGTTGCCCGAAGCGCGCGGAGAGGGCTTCACCATAATGGCGGCTGATTTCAGTCACCTTTTGCAGCACGGTTTGCTCTTCAACCAGCGTCGGCGGCACGATTTTCGGTACGGGGTCTGCGGGGGGCGTGGCGGCAACGGTGCGTAGCTGGTCGATCAACTCTTTGCGCGAGGTGTCATTATCCAGCACATCCGCCAGTGCGCCATAGGCCGCTTTTTTTTGTTCGATATCCGGTTCCGGAGCCGGTTCGGAGGTTGAATCTGTTGTTGCTGTGGTTGTTACGCCGGGTATGGACACCGCGTGGGCAGGTGCGCCCAGCAGGCAGATGAGGATGAACAGAATCCACCGCATGACTCCTCCAGTGAGAAAACAGAGCAAAAAGATAAGTATAGATGCTGGGGGAGGAGCGATTTGAAATGAGAGGAATCTGGTGTTCCTCCCTTTCGGGGGAAAGGGAGGCTGAGAAGTTAAGAGACGTGCTGTAAAAATTCCTGCAAACGCTGGCTCGGCGGGTTCTTGATCAACACCTGAGGATCGCCATCTTCCGCAATCCGGCCTTTATCAATAAAGATCAGACGTGAAGCCACTTTCTCAGCAAAACCGATTTCGTGGGTCACAATCACCATCGTCATGCCTTCTTCTGCCAGATCCTGCATAACCTTCAGCACTTCATGGCGCAGTTCCGGGTCAAGAGCGGAAGTCGGTTCATCGAACAGCATCATTTTCGGCTTCACCGCCAGCGCGCGGGCAATCGCCACACGCTGCTGTTGACCACCAGAAAGTTCGGAAGGGTAGTGATGTGCGCGTTCTGCCAGACCGACCTTCGCCAGCAGCTCACGTGCCAGTTTTTCCGCCTCTTCTTTGTTTGCGCCACGCACGCGTAGCGGACCAAACATTACGTTTTCCAGCGCCGTCAGGTGCGGGAAGAGGTAAAATTGCTGGAACACCATGCCCGCTTCCTGGCGAATCAGACGCTCGTCAACTTTCGGATCGTTAACCTTCAGACCATCGACAATCAGATCACCAGAGGTAATTTCTTCCAGTTTGTTGATGCAGCGCAGCAGGGTTGATTTACCGGAACCAGAAGGCCCGATAATCACCACCACTTCGCCCTGAGCAATGTTCAAATCGATATTGTGCAGCACCTGGGTAGGACCAAAATGCTTGGAGACGTTTTTAAATTCAATCACAGGATTTTCATCCTTCTTTCCAGACGACGCAGAATAAAGCTCAGCACCAGGGTAATAATCAGATAAAACACCGCCACGGCGCTCCAGATCTCAAGGGCGCGGAAGTTACCGGCAATAATTTCTTGCCCCTGACGGGTCAGCTCCGCCACGCCGATAACAATAAACAGCGAGGTGTCTTTAATGCTGATGATCCACTGGTTGCCCAGCGGCGGCAGCATACGGCGCAGTGCCAGAGGTAAAATGACGTAGCGAATGGTTTCCCAACGTGAAAGACCAAGTGCCAGCCCGGCTTCACGGAAACCTTTGTGGATTGACAGCACTGCACCACGAGTGATTTCCGCAATGTATGCGCCGGAGTTAATCATGATGGTGACCACCGCCGCAGTAAACGGGTCGATGCGTAAGTCGTTAAACGCCATCGGCAGGGCGAAGTAGATAAACATCACCTGGACGACGATAGGTGTGCCGCGAATCACTTCAATAAAGACTAACGCGACGTGGTTGGCTATCCAACCGCCAAAGGTGCGTGCAAAACCTGCCGCCAGTCCGATCACCAGGCCGCCAGCCAGACCGAGGATCGAAATCCACAGGGTCATTTTGGCGCCTTCAATCAGAAGCGGAATGGCAGGCCAGATGGCACTCCAGTCAAACTGCATATGTTGTTCCTGTTACCGTGGTGTAAATAATCAAATTCAGGGTAATTAATGGCGTTGGAGCAGGCCTGTGCCCTCACCCTAATCCTCTCCCCAGAGGGGAGAGGGGACTGTCCGTGCGCTTTACAGGCGTGGTGTTATTATTTCGGTTCTGTACCGAACCATTTTTTGTAGATTTCGTTGTAAGTTCCGTTTTCGCGCAGGGTTTTCAACGCGCCGTTGACTTTATCACGCAGCTCGTCGCTACCTTTCGGGAAAGCAATACCGTATTGCTGTGCTTCCAGAGAGTCACCCACCGCTTTGAACTGGCCGTTACCGGCGGTTTTGATGAAGTAAAGAATGTTTGGTGTATCGTGCAGGACGGCGTCTGCGCGGTTAGTACCCAGTTCCATATAGGCGTTATCGATGTTCGGGAACTGTCGCAGATCTTTGGTTTTGATGTTCGTCTTCGCGTAATCAACGGAGCCAGTGCCGCTCTTCACAGCAACCACTTTACCGTCGAGATCTTTCACGCTTTTCACATCGTTGTTGTTCGCTTTCACCATCACTAACAGACCGCTTTTGTAGTAGCCGTCAGAGAAATCGATCGCTTTTTTACGCTCGTCGGTGATAGTGATGCCCGCCAGCGCCAGATCGACGTTTTTGGTTTGCAGCGCCGGAATGATACCGCTGAAATCCATCGGTTTCAGTTCGTAATCCAGCTTCAGTTCTTTGGCGATTGCCGCCCACAGATCGACATCAAAGCCCACGTATTTGTCGCCCTGTTTAAATTCAAACGGAACGAAAGCGGTATCTGTCGCGACAACTAATTTTTTATCTGCGGCATGGGAAGAAACCGCAAAAGCCAGGGTCAGTGCTGCCAGTGAAACTTTTAATACAGACTTCATAGCATTTCCTTTTTTCTATCCACGGGACGATCCCCTGCGTAACATTTACCTATATGAAAAAATCGTGCCAGTTTTGCAACTCGTTGATTTTTCGAGAGGCGATGAAAACGAATTGCACGATTTATGAGGCAACACCGTTAGATTGCACCATTATGGGGCGCCAAAGTGGTGCGCTAAAATAGTGCAGTCAACACAGTGATTATTTAGCGTAAATCCTGATGAAAAAACAATCTTTATGTAATGATTGTGTGATGATGTTGATACAAAAAGTTTACTTTGTCAGGCTGGAAGGGCAGTTGGATGCACTAAAAAAGTGCGTAGAGACGAGGCATCAAAAAAAACGGCCCCCTTTCAGGAAGCCGCTTTTATTGTTTGTTAACGTTTTGAAGCATCAGCGGTGGTGTTATTCGATGTTAGATTCGATAAACCACAGGAATTTATCCAGGTCGCGGGAGGCGGCGGTCAGGATATCTGCAGTATCATCATCTTTTGCTTCACCGATGGCTTTACGTACATCATTGGCGACAATTGCATAACGATCCGCCAGCTCTTTCAGGTGATCCTGAACGTTGTGGATGTCCAGCGGGTAGCTTTTCAGCGGTGTTTTGCTATTGATAACTTGAGTGGTGCCAAGGGCAACGCCGCCCAGTTGTACCGCGCGTTCAGCCATGGTATCCAGATGATCGATCAGAGCGGTACGGAAGCCATCCAGCATTTCATGTACGGCAATGAAGTTAGCGCCGCGCATATTCCAGTGTGCCTGTTTGGTAATCAACGAAAGATCAATAAACTGGATAACCTGACGATTCAGCAACTCTACTGTCGCTTTTTTCTCGCTGTCAGAGACATCGTTGCGGGTATAAAGCAGATTGGTCGCTTTTGATTTAACTAATTTAGCGGTACTCATAATTTCATATCCTCTTGATGTTATGTCCCAGTAATTAACGAGACTAAGTATAGCACCGGCTATGTGTTCCGCTATTCTGGCTGTTCCTATCACACTAATAGTGGTAACAAGCGTGAAAGATAAAACCGGCTAAAATACAGTGGCTTATATATTCCAATAAGAACGATTCTTATTTATTTGTTCACCAGGAATTTTCGGAATAAATATGCTTTTGTGTAGTCAGATATATAAGGATGTGGCAGGTGAAAATTAGCGAAATATTCTGCATGGTTATGCATAACCATGCAGAATTGTAAATTTAATTAATATCTATTTCTTCTATTTTGCTCTCTTTGCGTGCTGTCAGCGTGGAGCCCATTGAAGCCGCGATGATAGCGCCGAGCGCCAGAATCTGTATTGGCGTCAGCATCTCACCGAGGAAAATCATCCCGGAAATGGCAGCCAGTGCCGGTTCCATGCTCATCAGCGTACCAAATGTCCGCGTCGGCAAACGGGTGAGGGCAATCATCTCCAGCGAGTAGGGCAGAGCGGTCGAGAGAATTGCGACAGCTAAACCTAATGGAACAACCGACCAATGCCAGAGAGCCTCTCCAGCCTGTAACGCGCCGATTGGCACGAAAATTAATGCCGCAATCAGCGAACCGATCGCCACCGTCGCAGGGCCGTGTTCAGCACCGGCACGTTGCCCACTTAATATGTAGATAGCCCAACAAGCACCGGCACCGAGCGCCAGCGCACAGCCGGTTAAATCGACATGGGAAACATCTTGCCCCAGCGGCAGCAGGAACCACAGACCGAGCACTGCCAGCAAAACCCAAACGAAATCTACCGGGCGACGAGAGGAGAACAGCGCCACCGCCAGTGGCCCGGTGAACTCCAGCGCAACTGCAATTCCCAGAGGTACAGTCTGAATAGAGAGATAAAAGAGATAGTTCATCCCACCCAGAGATACACCGTAAAACAACAGCGGCAACCGTTGTTCTCGGGCAAAACGCAGCCGCCACGGTTTAAAGAAAGCGACAAGAATCAATGTTCCCAGCGCAAGGCGCAGTGCAGTCACGCCAGGCGCGCCAACCAGTGGAAAAAGTGATTTTGCTAATGAAGCCCCACCCTGAATAGACGCCATGGCAACGAGCAATATGACTATTGGTAACCAGACCGGCATTTTACGTAATGACCCTGGCATCTTTTCTCCCATAAAGTTGTATAGCAAGGTAAAGCGTGGAGTGTACTGGATGTACCAGTGGCTGGTTGAGCATTTGTTGAAAAATTTTTCCCCATTTTGGCTAAAATGCGCCAGGATTGATGGATTCATCAGTTTGCTGATTAAGAATAATCTGGATGAGAGAGTGTGAATATATGCGTAATACTTACGCTGTTCACTGAAAAAGTGATTTAAATTTAGATGGATAGCGGCAAATGGAAACGTTCTGTTACACGAAATGGCCCGTTAGACATCACAAATCGCGAAGAGTTTCCCATTAATTTTTGATATATTTAAAACTTAGGACTTATTTGAATCACATTTGAGGTGGTTATGAAAAAAATTGCATGTCTTTCAGCACTGGCCGCAGTTCTGGCTTTCACCGCAGGTACTTCCGTAGCTGCTACTTCTACCGTAACTGGTGGTTATGCACAGAGCGACGCTCAGGGCAAAATGAACAAAATGGGCGGTTTCAACCTGAAATACCGCTATGAAGAAGACAACAGCCCGCTGGGTGTGATCGGTTCTTTCACTTACACCGAGAAAAGCCGTACTGCAAGCTCTGGTGACTACAACAAAACCCAGTACTACGGCATCACTGCTGGTCCGGCTTACCGCATTAACGACTGGGCAAGCATCTACGGTGTAGTGGGTGTGGGCTATGGTAAATTCCAGACCACTGAATACCCGATCTACAAACATGACACCAGCGACTACGGCTTCTCCTACGGCGCGGGTCTGCAGTTCAACCCAATCGAAAACGTTGCTCTGGACTTCTCTTACGAGCAGAGCCGTATTCGTAACGTTGACGTAGGCACCTGGATTGCCGGTGTTGGTTACCGCTTCTAATCACTTCGGTGATATAAAAAATCCGCCTCTCGGGGCGGATTTTTTTATCTTAAGATTTGGGATCGAATATATCGGTTCCGAGATGGTTGTAATCCACCTTCTGTAACTGGAAGTTAGTGATGTATATCGGCCCGGCTTTCTTCTCAGAGATAAACGGGTAATTGATGTTGATCTCCTTCGCTTTAATCCCTGTCCATTGAGAGAAAAAACCTAAGAAGTCATTGGCTGAACGGCGGGCTTTAATTATCCGGTGCGCTTTATCGTCGCTGGAAATGACCATAAAAGGCACCTGGAAATTTTGCTGATATTTATCGTCATGAGCCAGATATTGCACTTCTTTACCGCGTTCTTTAAAGGCCAGACCGTGGTCAGAAAAGTAAACCAGCGAGAAACTGCTACCGCTGTTGCGTAACTGGTCATAGAGTTTGCGCAGTAAATCGTCCGTTTGCGTCATGGTGTAGAGATAGCACGACGTCTCTTTCGATTGCACAAAGGTTTCGTATTTGCCTTGTGTCCGGTCGCAGGCCTGCGGATGTGAGCCCATCAGATGCAAAACAATCAGTTGCGGTTGCGAGTGTTCTTGCGCCAGCACCTGAGCGGTCATGTCCAGTAACGCTTCGTCTTTGGTGTTCTTATCTGCTTCAAAATTACCTTCTTTCAGGAAGTGCACTTCATCTGCACGTTTGGCAATGCTGGCGATGGCGGTATCGTACTCACCAATTTGTCCCTGATTGGAAAACCACCAGGTCTGAAAACCTGCGCGGTTGGCAAGGGTGACAAAGTTATCCTGAAATTGTGGCTTGCCATCGACGACGCGGTTAAGCGTTAAGCCAAGCGATTTTTGCGTGGAGCCGCTGGCGGCAATGTAGTCAGCGAAGATCAGACCGTTAACGCTGCTGGCAAACGGGGTGTTGTTCCAGTGACCGCCAAAGGCACCGAGAGCGTCGCGACGTACGCTTTCACCGATCACCACCACATAGGTCTGATATTTCGGTTTAACTGCAGTAACCGTCCAGGTATCTTTCATCCCGGAAAGTTTTGCCATCCGCTCTTGCTCTTCAATCACCTCGTTATTGTTGACGATGACATCCTTAGCGAAACGAAATACCGGATAGCCAGTATCCTTCAATTTAAATACGCCGCCCCAGGCCAGGTTTTGCACGGGAGCAACTAAAAATGTCGCCACACTGAATACCAGACACAGGCTGTCGAAGGTATTCCAGCGCGCTTTTTCATTCTCTTTTTTTCGCCTGATTGCTATTACGCCGAGCGCAAAAATAAATAAGCCGATCAGGTAGCTGTACCACGGAAAAATCGTCAGGATTTCGGTCGACTCTTCCATATTGGTGGAGTGCAATGCCAGCAATGTATTGAAATTAGGCGCGCCGTAGGCCTGAGCAAAAGGGAAATAACAAGCCGCCACCAGCGAACTGACACCGACCAGAACTTTTTGTACGCGAGGCAATGTTCGCCATAGCAAAAGCAAAATAGCCGTAAACGCAGCGGTGTAGAGCAAACTGAAGGGATAACCTAAGCCGAGATTAATTAATAGCGACTGTAAAAAGTAGAACGCAGTCCACGGGCTAAATACCCGGCTACGGGTAACAAGCGATTCTTTGAGGGTTAAATTCATATGCCACTATCGTAACAAACGCCATGTGCTTACCCTGGCGTCAAGGGTCAATACCTGCAAGAGTGCGTGAAGAGGGGAAAAGGGTCCGCATCCGCGAGCCGCAATATACGCAGGGCTGCAAGAAGATAGAGCGAGCCGCCGTTCAGGTCAACTACTGACGAACAAATCTTTTGCGAAGGGGATTGTAAATCCGACAAAAAGTGGGGGTTTTCAGGCAGAAACTATTTATGCCTGCAATAACGCAGGAGTGAAGCGGCGTACCGCGACGCCGCTATTTATCGGAAGGTTTATCTTGCTGCGGTTTATTGTTGACCATATCGCACAACATAGAGAGCAGCATTAACCGTACTTTAAAGGGAGAATGACTAAACACGCGCATACACCTCTTGAACTCATTCATAAGACCTCCTGACTTGCTAATCCCGTCGATCCATGAGGGATGATTGCATTACATACAGATATAGCACAGGCTATATTATATAGCTATTGCTAAAACGTTAATTTTTTGTGCCTTCGCAACTCTGGTTTACAATGTGCGCACGAAATGAGAACGCTATATATGTGTCACCATAATGAGGAAGCACAATGAGTCGTCGCGCAGGTACGCCAACAGCAAAAAAAGTGACGCAGTTAGTGAACGTGGAAGAACACGTTGAAGGGTTTCGCCAGGTCAGAGAAGCGCATCGCCGTGAACTTATTGACGATTATGTTGAGCTGATATCTGACCTGATAAGAGAAGTGGGGGAAGCCCGTCAGGTGGACATGGCTGCTCGTCTGGGCGTTTCGCAACCGACGGTGGCTAAAATGCTTAAGCGGCTGGCAACCATGGGACTGATTGAGATGATCCCGTGGCGTGGTGTGTTTTTAACGGCGGAAGGGGAGAAGCTGGCGCAGGAAAGCCGCGAGCGCCATCAGATAGTCGAAAATTTCTTGCTGGTGTTGGGCGTCAGCCCGGAAATTGCCCGTCGTGACGCGGAGGGTATGGAACACCATGTGAGTGAAGAGACGCTGGACGCCTTTCGTTTGTTTACCCAGAAACACGGTGCCAAATGAGCCTGCCTTTTTTACGCACGCTGCAAGGCGATCGCTTTTTTCAGTTATTAATTCTCGTTGGTATCGGATTAAGTTTTTTTGTTCCCTTTGCGCCGAAATCCTGGCCTGCTGCTATCGACTGGCACACCATCATTACTTTAAGTGGCCTGATGCTGCTGACCAAAGGTGTTGAATTAAGCGGTTATTTTGATGTGCTGGGGCGCAAAATGGTGCGCCGTTTTGCTACTGAGCGTCGGCTGGCGATGTTTATGGTACTGGCGGCGGCGCTGCTTTCTACCTTTCTGACCAACGATGTCGCGCTGTTTATTGTTGTCCCGCTGACCATCACGCTGAAAAGACTGTGTGAGATCCCGGTTAATCGGCTGATTATTTTTGAGGCGCTGGCAGTGAATGCCGGATCGCTGCTGACGCCGATTGGTAATCCGCAAAATATCCTTATCTGGGGACGTTCGGGTCTTTCGTTTGCCGGTTTTATTGCACAGATGGCACCGCTGGCTGGTGCGATGATGCTGACATTGCTGCTGCTGTGCTGGTGTTGTTTTCCTGGAAAGGCGCTGCAATATCATACGGGGACGCAAACGCCGGAGTGGAAACCACGGCTGGTGTGGAGTTGTCTGGGGCTGTATATCGTCTTCCTTACGGCGCTGGAGTTGAAACAAGAGCTGTGGGGGCTGGTGATTGTGGCGGCGGGCTTTGCGCTGCTGGCACGTCGCGTGGTGCTCAGTGTGGACTGGACGTTGCTGCTGGTGTTTATGGCGATGTTTATCGACGTCCATTTACTGACCCAGCTTCCGGCGTTGCAAGGCGTGTTGAGTAACGTGAGTCATTTATCCGAACCCGGATTATGGGTAACGGCGATTGGTTTATCGCAGGTGATCAGTAACGTGCCGAGTACTATTTTGCTGCTGAACTATGTGCCGCCGTCGTTGCTGCTGGCATGGGCGGTTAACGTAGGTGGTTTTGGCTTGTTACCGGGATCGCTGGCAAATTTGATTGCGCTACGGATGGCGAACGATCGTCGTATCTGGTGGCGTTTCCATCTTTATTCGATACCAATGCTGTTGTGGGCGGCGCTGGTAGGATTCGTTTTGTTAGTTATGCTCCCGGCAGTGTAAGAGCTGGCAAATAAAAAGGCGGATTATGAGTCCGCCTTGTGCTTTAAGTTTTAAAGATTAATTCAGACGAACCGGCATCCCGGAACGGTTTTGAATAGCCTGATCCAGAACAGCCTGGTCAACATCTGGCTGACCGGTCACTGTCTGCACGCTCTTGGTTAGCGTAATTGGCACAATTTCCTGACCTTCAAACTGAGCTTCGGTAGTAGACAGCGGATTATGGACTTCAATATAACGGCTGCCGTCCGGCTCGGTGGTGGCTTTTACCGGCTCATCAATAAACTGTACGCGAGTACCGACCGGCACTTTCTCGAACAGGAATTTGATGTCTTCGTTACGCAGACGCACACAACCGTGGCTTACGCGCAGGCCGATACCAAAGTTGGCGTTGGTGCCGTGGATAGCGTACAGGCGACCGATATACAGTGCATACAGTCCCATCGGGTTATCCGGGCCAGCCGGAACGACAGCCGGAAGCGGTTCGCCCGCAGCGCGGTATTCTGCATGCATTTTAGCGGTCGGCGTCCAGGTCGGGCCTGCTTTCTTACGCTCTACTTTGGTGGTCCAGTTGATAGGCGTGTCTTTACCTAACTGACCAATGCCGATCGGCAGTACGATAACGGTGTTAGTCCCTTTCGGATAGTAATACAGACGCATCTCTGCGCTGTTAATCACAATGCCTTCATGAACAGTGTCCGGCAGGATCAGTTGCTGCGGGATGTTCAGTACGGTGCCGCCTTTCGGCAGGAAGGTATCCACACCAGGGTTCGCTTCCATCATATTGGAAAGCCCCATCTGATACTCAGCCGCAAAGTACTCCAGCGGCTGAGTGTTACCTTCAGGGATAGTGATCACCTGATTCTGACCAACCAGGCGACTCCCGTCGGTTGGCAGAGGATAAGTTACCGCTGAAGCGGTACTGCAAAAGCCGACAACAGCGAAGGCCGCTGCGAATAACGTTTTCAATTTCATATTCATGTTAAGCGAGATTTCGTGCCTGGCAGGCCATTAGGTTGAGAATATTAGAGTATTGGAAGCGCATTATATGTTCATTCCAGCTAACAGTGAAATCAGATGTGTACGAAATCACATTTTTTGCCTTTGGGAAGAGTGTAGACCTTAAGCGGGGGACGGGATCTTCTTTCAGATTTATGGCATAATGCGCGGTTTGTCATATCTCTTTTCAGGATACGCCTGTGTTAGTTTCCAGTAACGTCACCATGCAGTTCGGCAGTAAGCCGTTGTTTGAAAACATTTCCGTCAAATTTGGCGGCGGCAACCGTTACGGCCTGATTGGCGCGAACGGTAGTGGTAAATCCACCTTTATGAAGATTCTCGGCGGCGACTTAGAGCCGACGCTGGGTAACGTTTCCCTCGATCCCAACGAGCGCATTGGTAAACTGCGTCAGGATCAATTTGCCTTTGAAGAGTTCACCGTGCTGGATACGGTGATCATGGGGCATAAAGAGTTGTGGGAAGTGAAGCAGGAGCGCGACCGCATCTATGCTTTGCCGGAAATGAGCGAAGAAGATGGCTATAAAGTTGCCGATCTGGAAGTGAAATACGGCGAAATGGACGGTTACTCTGCGGAAGCTCGCGCTGGTGAACTGTTGCTTGGCGTGGGAATTCCAGTGGAACAACACTACGGCCCGATGAGTGAAGTTGCTCCCGGCTGGAAGCTGCGTGTGCTGCTGGCGCAGGCGCTGTTTGCTGATCCAGACATTCTCCTGCTCGACGAACCAACCAACAACCTCGACATCGATACCATTCGCTGGCTGGAGCAGGTGCTGAACGAGCGTGACAGTACCATGATCATCATCTCGCACGACCGTCACTTCCTGAACATGGTTTGTACCCACATGGCGGATCTGGATTACGGCGAACTGCGCGTTTATCCGGGCAACTACGATGAGTACATGACGGCGGCGACGCAGGCACGCGAACGTCTGCTGGCTGATAACGCCAAGAAGAAAGCGCAGATTGCCGAGCTGCAATCTTTCGTTAGCCGCTTTAGCGCCAACGCCTCGAAATCTCGTCAGGCAACTTCGCGTGCGCGTCAGATTGATAAAATCAAACTGGAAGAGGTGAAAGCCTCCAGCCGTCAGAACCCGTTCATCCGTTTTGAGCAGGATAAGAAACTGTTCCGTAACGCGCTGGAAGTGGAAGGGCTGACCAAAGGGTTTGATAACGGTCCGCTGTTTAAAAATCTCAACCTGCTGCTGGAAGTGGGTGAAAAACTGGCGGTACTCGGCACCAACGGCGTCGGTAAATCGACCTTGCTGAAAACGCTGGTGGGTGATCTGGAACCGGATAGTGGCACCGTAAAATGGTCAGAGAACGCGCGCATTGGTTACTACGCGCAGGATCACGAATATGAGTTCGATAATGACCTGACCGTGTTTGAATGGATGAGCCAGTGGAAGCAGGAAGGCGATGACGAGCAGGCGGTGCGCAGCATTCTCGGTCGCTTATTGTTCAGTCAGGATGACATCAAAAAGCCTGCCAAAGTGCTTTCCGGTGGTGAAAAAGGCCGTATGTTGTTTGGTAAGTTAATGATGCAGAAACCGAACATTCTGATCATGGACGAACCGACCAACCACCTGGATATGGAATCCATCGAGTCACTGAACATGGCGCTGGAACTGTATCAGGGCACGCTGATCTTTGTTTCACACGACCGTGAGTTCGTAAGCTCCCTGGCGACCCGCATTCTGGAAATCACGCCGGAACGCGTGATTGACTTTAGCGGTAATTACGAAGATTACCTGCGTAGTAAAGGAATCGAGTAAGTTATAGTCAGTAGCCCTGGTTATGTCAGGGCTACTGATGACAAATACAAGATTGCTATCAGGCCTACGTAGACCCTGCAATATATTGAATCTGAAGGGCTTTGTAGGCCGGATAAGGCGTTAACGCCGCATCCGGCATGAAGAAAGCGCACTTTGTCAGCAATCTGAGCAACATCGAACCTACTTTCTTAACCTCACATCAATTCACTTCCACTAATCCATCACTTCTCAAACATCCATGCCCAGCGCGCGTTTACCGTGAACGTTCAGATCCTCCAGCGTAAAACGACCTTGCCAGTTTGTTTCATAATCTTCCCGCGGGAAATCCCCCGGCGAGATGCCTTTTTCCAGTGCCTCTTTGACCTTGTGCGCATAAGCCCGGTTCTTCTCGCACATCGGCGCGGCAGGAATATACATCACGTTCCCCCAGCCCTGTTGATTGTCTACCGGTGCGACACAGTGGATCACATCGCAGTGCCACCAGACAGAATCCCCCGCTGTTATTGCCGGAATTGACGTTAGTGCTTTCATCAATAAGGGGTGCCATTTTTCAGAAACAGGCAGAACTTTACCAGGCGCGACTCCGCACAGCTCGTCGTCCGGCACGTCATCCAACAGCGGGCGTAATAAAACATACGCCATCGCTTCCGGGATCGGCACCACATGCAACAACCCCTGGCCTGGTAACATATCGGAAAGTGCCGTCCAGCCCTGGAACGTGCGGAACACGGAACATTTGGTAGTGTTATCGACGGTGTATTCTTCTACATCGGTACGGTGTGCTGCATCCCACGGATCGTAATCATCAAAATTACCGTTGAAAACATGGGCAAAAACGCGCTGATAAGCGGGTAATAACCAGCGTTCCAGTGCGCCAGAATCAGTGTGTGCGCCCAGACCTTTGGACGTCGTGCCCGGTGGGCGACGGCGGATCCTGTCTGGATAGATTACGCTGACATCGGGATCAAACCATTGTTTGCCGTTGCTTTCAGACTTCCACAGGCGGTTAAGGAAAGATTGCACCGCAGCCATATTGTCGCTCTGCCGCGCCTGCATCTGTGCCTGTGACCAGTAAATGGGATAGATTTCGGGGCGAGACGCCTCCAGCGAGCCGAAAAAGCTGTCACCGGGACCTTTATAAACATCATCAAAGTGATTGGCATCAAGGTAGTTGAGCATTGCGCGATCCCACGCCAGCGCCTGCTCGCGGGGGAAATGGCCTTTTATTACCGCGCAGCCGCGACGTTTTATCTCATTGCGCGTGGCTTCACTCACTGTACCTGCTGCAATGTCGCTATAAGGAACTTCCGGCCAAACCGGCAGTCCTTGCGCTTTCAGTGCGTCTATTTCTGCTACACGCGCTTCGATTTTTGCAGAGAGTTTATCGAAGACCTGTTGTACATCGCCGATCTGTTTTCGCAGCTCCGCTTTCATCTCACGGATAGCTGTTTTTGCATCTGTTGGCAGCGTCTCATAGGTAAAAGTCATATCAACCTCACAACTTTCGTTCGAAATCAAAAATGATTACGATTGATACTTTAAGTTAAAAATAAGTTAACGCAAGATGAAAATCTTGAGTTAGTGCACAAGGTGAGCAAAAAAGAGAGATGCCGGAGCGGTCACTCCGGCCGGGAGAAGATTACTTATTGAAAGGAGTGGTGCTATCCAGCACCGCCTGAATCACATTCAGCGCGCCTTCATGATTATTATCATCGGTAGCGTAACGGGCGATTTGTTTAATGTTTTCCGCAGCATTGCCCATTGCAAAGGAATAATGTGCCATTTTAAGCATCTCTGCGTCGTTACCGCTGTCGCCAATCGCTACCACATTTTGCGGCGACAGACCCCAGCGTTTTAACAACCGCGAAATACCATTTGCTTTATGCAGGCCGGGAATAATCAGGTCGATAAAACCCGCGCCACTGGTGACAGGTTTCATAATGCCATCGAGCGCAACGTGCAGTTTGTCGACAACCAGCGGGATTTGTTCATCCGGCAGGTTGAGCGAAAACTTAAAAAGCACGTCATCAATCTCCTGGTAATCCTTCACAGGTTTCAGTCGATGGTAGTGTTTTTCCATCAGTGCGACGAATGCTTCCGGCGCATTTTCACTGATGTATGCGCTTTGCAGACCACAGGCGACAAAATTGAGTTGTTTATCCTTCAGCAGTTCACCAATGACAATTCTGGATTCATGCCGGGTCAGTTCACCGTGGAACAACTGCTTGCCATGTTCGTAGACCAGCGCGCCATTTTCCGCGACAAAAGAGATTTCATCTTTTAGCTCAGGAAAGAAGGAAATAAGCTGGTAATACTGGTTACCACTGGCGACAACGAACTCAATGTCGCGCTTTTTCAGTTCCTGATACTGCGCCATAAAACGTGACTGGTTGTACATTTTGGCGTCGTTAAGAAAAGTACCGTCCATATCGCAAACGATAACTTTTACAGTCATAAAAGTGCTCCCGGCAATTAATGCAAACGCCACAGTGTAATGACAATGTGATGCGGAGCACAAACTAATTTCGAATGAAAGCGAGAGTAAAATTGATTTCGTGAATGTTTTAGCCCGGCGGCGACGCCGGGCTGAGGGGATTACAGCATGTGTTCAGTACGGGCGATGATATCGTCCTGTGCGTCAGGAGAGAGCGCGGTGAAGAAGGCGGAATAGCCCGCGACACGCACTACCAGATCGCGGTACTGATCAGGATGTTTTTTCGCTTCCAGCAATGTTTCTCGGGAAACAATGTTGTACTGAATATGCCAGCCTTTGTGCACTTCGAAGAAGGTGCGCAGCAGGATCATCAGTTTCTGCTTGTCAGATTCGTTCTCCAGCGTCGCCGGGTTCAGTTTCTGATTGAGCAACACACCGCCGAGAATCGCTGCCGTAGGCAGTTTACCCACGGAGCCAATGACCGCCGTTGGGCCGAGATGGTCAGTTCCGGAGGCCGGGCTTGCGCCTTCTGCCAGCGGGGTATGCGCTTTACGTCCGTCCGGCGTTGCCATCGTCTGCGCGCCAAACGGTACGTTGGCGGAAATAGATGATGTACCTGCGTAATAGTTGCCGCCAACTGGACCACGACCATAGCGCGGGTTATGGTACTGTTTCAGTTCGTCGATATAGGTCTGATAAGCGCGAGCCAGCAGCGTATCGACGCTATCATCGTCGTTGCCGTACTTCGGCGCGCCGTTAATCAGACGCTGACGCAGTTGCTCGTGAGTCAGACCTTCGAAGTCTTCCGCCAGTGCGGCAGCCAGTTGTTGCTGACCAATCGCACCCTGTTCAAATACCAGTTTCTTCACTGCCGCCAGGCTGTTGCCGAGGTTGGCAATGCCGACCTGCAGGCCAGAAACCCAGTCATATTTCGCGCCGCCTTGCTTGATACTTTTCGCTCGCTCAATGCAGTCATCCACCAGCGCCGAGCAGAGAATATCGTGCACGTTCTCTTCCAGCATGGTGTCGACGACATATTCGATTTCGATTGATTTGCGGGTGTAGTAACGGATTTGCGTATCCCACGCGTCCATTACTTCATCGAAGTTGTTGAAGTTACCCGCTGACAACGCTTTTTCTTGTGGCAGGAACACTTTGCCGCTGGTGGCATCACGACCGCCTTCCAGCGCCGCCAGCATCACGCGGGCGAAGTTGATAAAGCTCATGCCGGTGCAGCGATAGCCCCATTTACCGCCGACGGCGGTTTCGATACAGCCAATCGCTGCGTAATCGTAAGCGTCCTGCGGTTCAATACCGAGTTTGATAAATTCCGGGATCACGATTTCGTCGTTGTTGAACGCGGGCATCCCGAAGCCGCAGCGGATCACCTGTACACAGGCATCGAGGAAATCGTTACTCATTCCTGCATGGTAGCGCACGCTGAGGTTAGGCTGAGTGGAGCGCAGACGACCGCAGGATTCAAGGATCGCGTAAGATAGCGGATTCACTGCGTCCATCGGTTGACCATCAACCAGATTTTGCCCACCAATGGTGACGTTCTGATACAGCGGGCTACCCGCAGAGGCTTTCGAGTGCGAGCCGGAGCGGATCTTGTTCACTTCCAGCAGTTTCAGCCAGCAGCTATGCAGCATCTCGATGGCGTGTTCGCGATCCAGCGTCTGGTTGAGTTCAACGTCGCGGCGATAGTACGGGTACAGATACTGGTCCATACGACCAAACGATACTGAGTGACCGTTTGATTCAATCTGCAAAATCAACTGGATGAAGTAGCACAGTTGCAGCGCCTGCCAGAAAGTTTGCGGCGGCTGGTGGGCGATAAGGTCGCAGTTTTCTGCTATCGCCAGCAGTTCATCACGACGGCTTTCGCGAGTTTCGGTGGCTGCCATTTCACGCGCCAGAGCAGCGAAACGTTCAATGTGTTCACTGACTGCCACCAGCACGATATCAATGGCTTTCAGGAACTGCTCGCCGTGCAGATCTTCCAGTACCGTCAGGTTGATACGCGAGCGACGCTCCGCCACTTTCTCGCGCAGACCATCAAGCCCTTTTTCCAGCAGCAGCGGGAAATTCACCGCCAGGTGCGCATCGCCGGAGGTCATATTGCCTTCTGCTTTAATGATACCGGTCGCCAGCAGGCCTTTTTGCTCATCGGTAAACATGCCGTAGCAGCGATCCTGTACCGTCTGACCGCGCCACCACGGGCAGACTTCATGCAGAACGCGTTTGTTCTCTTCGCTCACCGCAAAACCAGCACCCGGACGATCCGCCAGATCATCAATCTCTTTTTCGATCCAGGAGACGGTATATTCCGGGAAGATCGGCGCGGCACGAACTTCGCTTGCCTGGTTGCCGATGATCAACTCATCGTGTTTGATCCAGATGGTGCGATTCGCCAGGTGATGCGCCAGCGCCAGCGCGCGACGTACCGGGATTGGCTTATCGAGATGTTGTTGATACATCTCGGTATAGTGCTGTGCGCGCTCGGTACAAACCGGCGGTTTCACAATATGCACCAGCGCATTTTTGTGCGCTTTAATGCGGTCGCTGAGCGTGTCCAGTTTCAGTGTTGTCATGGTTGTTATCCTCGTAAAGTCGCGGTTAACCCTTTCTGGCAGGCATACTGCTGGGCAAAGTCGAGCAGTTCTGGCGCATCAAGCGGTTTTTCCGGGGCGTCATAGGGCAGATTAAGTAAGTGATATTTGTTGATGCCCAGCGTGTGGTAGGGCAGGAAATGGATTTCGCCAACGTGCAGCTCGTCGGCGGCAAAATCGGTAATGGCTTTCACAGAGGTTTCATCGGCATTAAAGCCCTGAATCAGCGGTACGCGGATGATGATTTTTTTGCCCGCCGCAGCGAGTTTTTTCAGGTTATCCAGCACTCTGGCGGCGTTACCGTCGGTCCACTGTTTAAACGGTGCGTCGGCGACGTGTTTTAAATCGGCAAGAAACAGATCGATATAGGGCAGAGAAGGGGCGATATATTTCCACGGCACATGCAGGCAGGTTTCTACCGCAGTATGAATGCCGGCCTCGTGGCTGGCTTGCAGTAGCGCCATCGCCATTTCCGGCTGCATAAACGGTTCACCGCCAGAAAGCGTTAATCCGCCGCCGCTGCGATCGTAAAACGGTTTATCGCGCAGAACGGTCGCCATGATCTCCTCAACGCTTTTCACTTCGCCGCACACGGTTAACGCCTGTGTCGGGCAGCAGTCGGTTAACGCCGTCAGATGTTCAGGGGTGAACTTTTCCCGATGGATAAGCAGGCCATTCAGCGTGCGCTCAATCACTTCCGGGGCGGCCTTAGCACACAGCTCGCAGCCCTCCAGGCACAGACGCGCGTCATACAGCAGATCCTGCGTGCGGGCGCGGCTTTCTGGGTTCTGACACCAGCGGCAACCCAGCGAGCAACCTTTCAGAAAAACCACTGTGCGAATGCCGGGACCGTCGTGGGTCGAGTAGCGTTGAATATTGAAGATCATAGATGCCTCTCTGTTTCGTTCAAACATTAAATTACTTTCGAATGAAAGTTATGTTGATGTGCGTCAACTGTTCAGAGAGTTTTCTCGTGGTAGTCTGGTTTCAGACAAAAGTACATTTTGAGGATGGTTATGGAACTGTATCTGGATACTTCAGACGTTGCTGCAGTGAAGGCGCTGGCGCGCGTTTTTCCGCTGGCGGGTGTGACCACTAACCCAAGCATTATCGCTGCGGGTAAAAAAACGCTGGACGTTGTGCTTCCGGAACTTCATGAAGCTATGGGCGGTCAGGGGCGTTTGTTTGCCCAGGTAATGTCTACCACTGCTGAAGGCATGGTGAACGATGCGCGCAAACTACGTTCTATCATTGCGGATATCGTGGTGAAAGTACCGGTGACCGCCGAGGGGCTGGCAGCTATCAAAATGTTAAAAGCGGAAGGGATCCCGACGCTGGGCACGGCGGTGTATGGCGCAGCACAAGGGCTGTTGTCGGCGCTGGCGGGCGCGGAATATGTTGCGCCTTACGTCAACCGTATTGATGCTCAGGGGGGGAGCGGTATTCAAACCGTGACCGATTTGCATCAGTTACTGAAAATGCATGCGCCACAGGCGAAAGTGTTAGCCGCGAGTTTCAAAACCCCGCGTCAGGCGCTGGATTGTTTACTGGCAGGATGTGAATCAATCACCCTGCCGCTGGATGTGGCGCAGCAGATGATTAGCTATCCGGCGGTTGATGCTGCCGTGGCGAAGTTTGAGCAGGACTGGCAGGGCGCGTTTGGCAGAACGTCGATTTAACAGGATGTTCTGCATCCTCATAAATTGCTTATGACGTGGCGGAGTGCACCGACGCCTGCCGCGTCTTATCAGGCCTGGAGGCGACAATTACTGCCCGCAAACCTCACATCCCGCATTGCGCATCAGTTTCATTTCGCGGAACTGACAGGTCATCGCATCGTACATCACGATTTTTCCGCTGGCAGGTTTGCCATAACCTGCCAGCAGTTTGATCGCTTCCATTGCCTGCAACGAACCAATTACACCAATCAACGGCGCCATCACACCTGCTTCCACGCAGGTTAGCGCGTTCTCGCCAAACAAACGGCTAAGGCAGCGGTAGCAAGGCTCGCCGTCCTGATAAGTAAAGACGGTGATTTGCCCTTCCATACGAATTGCTGCTCCGGAAACCAGCGGCACCTTTGCGGCAAAACAGCCAGCGTTCAGTTGATTACGTACCGCTACGTTATCCGTACAGTCGAGCACCAGATCGTGTTCAGCAATCAACGCTGCAAGCTCAGCGTCATCAAGCAACGCATTCACCGGCGTAATCGAGATATGGGGATTGATCCGTGCCAGGGCATCACGAGCAGATTCAACCTTCGGTTGCCCGACCGTAGCGTCACTGTGTAGCGTCTGGCGTTGCAGATTCGAGAGCGAAACAGTGTCGAAGTCGAGCAGCGTCAGGTTACCAACACCGGCGCTTGCCAGATACTGCGAGGCTGCGCAGCCGAGTCCACCAAGGCCGACGACCAGCACGCTAGAATCTTTTAACGCTTCCTGACCGTCAAAATCAAAACCACGCAGGATGATTTGCCGGTTGTAGCGCAGCATCTCCTGATCGCTGAGTTCCGCCATTACAGGCCTCCGAATAACGCGTTAAATGGCTCGACTTCCACCCATTCGCCCACTTCCACATTGCCGCGATCGCGTTCCAGCACGATAAAACAGTTGCCGAGGCTAAAGGAGCTAAATATATGTGAGCCCTGATGCCCGGTAGTGGTGACTTCCAGTTCTCCGTTGGCATTGCGTTGCAGCACACCACGCTGGAAATCAAGACGACCAGGCGTTTTCTTGAGGCGAGAAGCCGTGCGTACGCGCTGACGCGCGGGCAGGCCGCTGGCGGTGTTGCCGCTTAATTTTGCCAGTAACGGTTGTACCAGTTGGTAGAAGGTTAGCGTTGCTGAAACTGGATTACCCGGCAGGCCGCAGAACCAGCTATTGCCGAGTTTACCGAACGCGAACGGTTTACCCGGTTTAATCGCCAGCTTCCAGAAGGCAATTTCACCCAGCTCTTCGAGAATGGTTTTGGTGTAATCTGCTTCACCCACTGAAACTCCGCCGGAACTGATCACCACATCCGCCTGGCTGTCGGCTTCAATAAATGCTGTGCGCAAGGCATGGGGATCGTCGCGGATAATCCCTAAGTTGATCACCTCGCAACCCAGTTGTTCTAACATCAGGTGTACGGCGAGACGGTTGGTATCGTAGATTTGACCGTCGCCCAGCGGCTGACCTGGCAACTGGAGTTCATCACCGGTGGAAAACAGCGCCACACGCACTTTGCGAATCACCGGAACTTCGGCAATTCCCAGCGAAGCAATCACCGGCAGCTCAGCGGTAGTCAGGCGAGTACCCGCCGGGAAAACAACCGCACCTGCAGAGATATCTTCACCGCGACGACGAATATTTTGCCCGCTACGCACTTCAGCGGTAAAACGTACCCCTGCGTCTGTTTGTTCGGTCTGTTCCTGCATGACCACCGCTTCGCAGCCTTCCGGCACTGGCGCACCGGTCATAATGCGGATACAGGTGCCAGCAGGCCATTCACCATGATACGGCTGACCGGCAAACGATTTGCCAGCAACAGAAAGCGGTTGCCCGGAGGCGATATCGGCTAAGCGAACCGCGTAGCCGTCCATTGCCGAGTTATCAAATCCAGGGACATCGAGCGGCGAAACCACATCGCTCGCCAGAATACGACCAAAACACTGAACCAGTGGCAGCGTTTCCTGGGCAGTCAAAGGGGTAACGCGAGAAAGCATCTCATTAAGCGCGGTGTCGAGCGACATCAAACCGGTGGTAAATTCCATGAAAACACTCCTGCGGGGCAAAATCGAATCCGCCTATTATGTCAGAAAAACGCCACGGACTGTATGCCACCTCGGTCGTAGAGCGGGCTCCTGCCTTTACATGCCATATACATCTTTCTATATTCAAAAATTGAATGAATAATTCATAAAAATTCTGATATTTATAGCAAAGTGGCGAGCCACCCTTAATGGACGAATACTATGGGCAAAGCAGTGATTGCAATTCACGGCGGCGCAGGCGCAATTAGCCGCGCACAGATGAGTCTGCAACAGGAATTACGCTACATTGAGGCACTGTCAGCCATTGTCGAAACTGGACAGAAAATGCTCGAAGCGGGCGCAAGTGCGCTGGATGCAGTGACGGAAGCCGTGCGCTTGCTGGAAGAGTGTCCATTGTTTAACGCCGGAACTGGCGCTGTCTTTACGCGTGATGAAACCCATGAGCTCGACGCCTGCGTGATGGATGGCAACACCCTGAAAGCCGGTGCTGTGGCGGGCGTCAGTCATCTGCGTAATCCGGTTCTTGCCGCCCGTCTGGTGATGGAACAAAGCCCGCATGTGATGATGATAGGTGAGGGCGCAGAAAATTTTGCTTTTGCTCATGGCATGGAGCGCGTCTCGCCGGAGATTTTCTCCACGCCTTTGCGTTATGAACAATTGCTGGCGGCGCGTGAGGAAGGGGAAACGCTCCTTGACCATAGTGGCGCACCGTTGGATGAACAACAGAAAATGGGCACTGTGGGAGCTGTGGCGTTGGATCTCCATGGCAATCTGGCGGCTGCCACGTCCACGGGGGGAATGACCAATAAATTACCTGGTCGGGTCGGCGACAGCCCGCTGGTTGGCGCCGGGTGCTACGCCAATAACGCCAACGTGGCAGTTTCTTGTACCGGCACGGGCGAAGTCTTCATTCGCGCGCTGGCGGCGTATGACATTGCCGCGTTGATGGATTACGGCGGATTAAGCCTCGCACAAGCCTGCGAGCGGGTCGTTATGGAAAAACTCCCTGCGCTCGGCGGCAGTGGCGGTCTAATCGCTATCGATCACGAAGGTAACGTCGCGCTACCTTTTAACACCGAGGGAATGTATCGCGCCTGGGGCTACGCAGGCGATACGCCAACCACCGGTATCTATCGTGAAAAAGGGGACGCCGTTGCCACACAGTGATGAGCTTGATGCCGGTGATGTGCTGGCGGTTGATAATCTCAATATTGCCTTTATGCAGGACCAGCAGAAAGTGGCTGCGGTTCGCGGTCTCTCTTTTAGCCTGCGACGTGGTGAGACGCTGGCGATTGTTGGAGAGTCCGGTTCCGGCAAGTCAGTCACAGCTCTGGCGCTGATGCGTCTGTTAGAACAGGCGGGGGGGCTGGTGCAGTGCGACAAAATGTTATTGCGGCGCCGCAGTCGTGAGGTGATTGAGCTTAGTGAGCAGAGTTCCCGGCAAATGCAGCATATACGCGGTGCGGATATGGCGATGATTTTCCAGGAGCCAATGACGTCGCTAAATCCGGTATTTACCGTGGGCGAGCAGATTGCCGAGTCTATCCGTCTGCATCAGAACGCCAGTCGTGAAGACGCGATGGCGGAGGCGAAACGGATGCTGGATCAGGTTCGCATCCCGGAAGCGCAAACCATTCTTTCGCGTTATCCGCATCAACTCTCCGGTGGGATGCGCCAGCGGGTGATGATTGCCATGGCGCTGTCATGTCGCCCGGCGGTGCTGATAGCCGATGAGCCGACGACCGCACTGGACGTCACCATTCAGGCGCAGATCCTGCAATTAATCAAAGTGTTGCAAAAAGAGATGTCGATGGGCGTCATCTTTATCACTCACGACATGGGCGTGGTGGCGGAGATTGCCGATCGGGTACTGGTGATGTATCAGGGCGAGGCGGTGGAAACGGGCAGCGTCGAACAGATTTTTCATGCGCCACAGCATCCTTATACCCGTGCGCTATTGGCTGCTGTTCCGCAGCTTGGCGCGATGAGAGGGCAAGATTATCCCCGACGTTTCCCGTTGATATCGCTTGAACATCCGACTAAACAGGAACGCCCTGTCGAGCAGAAAACGGTAGTTGATGGCGAACCTGTTTTACAGGTGCGTAATCTGGTCACCCGTTTCCCTTTGCGTAGTGGGTTGTTGAATCGCGTAACGCGGGAAGTGCACGCCGTTGAAAAGGTTAGTTTTGATCTCTGGCCGGGTGAAACGTTGTCGCTGGTGGGGGAGTCTGGCAGTGGCAAATCCACCACCGGACGGGCGCTGTTGCGCCTGGTTGAAAGCCAGGGCGGCGAAATTATCTTCAACGGTCAGCGAATTGATACTCTGTCACCCGGCAAACTTCAGGCATTGCGCCGCGATATTCAGTTCATTTTTCAGGATCCTTACGCCTCACTGGATCCACGCCAGACGATCGGTGATTCGATCATAGAACCGCTGCGTGTTCATGGGTTATTGCAGGGTAAAGACGCTGCTGCACGCGTTGCGTGGCTACTGGAACGCGTTGGTCTGTTACCCGAACATGCGTGGCGCTACCCGCATGAGTTTTCCGGCGGTCAGCGTCAGCGTATCTGTATTGCCCGTGCGCTTGCGTTGAATCCCAAAGTCATTATTGCCGATGAAGCCGTGTCGGCGCTGGATGTTTCTATTCGCGGGCAGATTATCAACTTGTTGCTCGATCTCCAGCGTGATTTCGGTATTGCATATCTGTTTATCTCCCACGATATGGCGGTCGTGGAGCGGATCAGCCATCGTGTAGCGGTGATGTATCTCGGGCAAATTGTCGAAATAGGCCCCCGGCGCGCGATCTTTGAAAATCCGCAGCACCCTTATACGCGTAAATTACTGGCGGCAGTTCCGGTTGCTGAACCATCCCGACTGCGGCCACAGCGCGTACTGCTATCGGACGATCTTCCCAGCAATATTTATCAGCGTGGCGAAGAGGTTGCAGCCGTCTCGTTGCAATGCGTCGGGCCGGGGCATTACGTCGCACAACCACAATCAGAATACGCATTCATGCGTAGATAACATTCAGGCGGAGAATCAAATGGCAAGAGCTGTACACCGTAGTGGGTTAGTGGCGCTGGGTATTGTCACAGCGTTGATGGCATCTTGTGCATTCGCTGCCAAAGATGTGGTTGTGGCGGTGGGATCGAACTTCACCACCCTCGACCCGTATGACGCGAATGACACGTTGTCACAGGCCGTGGCGAAATCGTTTTACCAGGGGCTGTTCGGTCTGGATAAAGAGATGAAGCTGAAAAATGTGCTGGCGGAGAGTTATACCGTCTCCGGCGACGGCCTCACTTATACCGTGAAATTGCGTGAAGGGATTAAGTTCCAGGACGGCACCGACTTCAACGCGGCGGCGGTAAAAGCGAATCTGGATCGGGCCAGTGACCCAGCGAATCATCTTAAACGCTATAACCTGTACAAGAATATTGCCAAAACTGAAGCGGTCGACCCGACAACGGTGAAGATTACGCTTAAGCAGCCGTTCTCAGCGTTTATTAATATTCTTGCCCATCCGGCGACAGCGATGATTTCTCCGGCGGCGCTGGAAAAATATGGCACGGAGATCGGCTTTCATCCGGTCGGCACCGGGCCGTATGAACTGGATACCTGGAATCAGACCGATTTTGTGAAGGTCAAAAAATTCACTGGTTACTGGCAGTCGGGACTGCCCAAACTGGACAGCATTACCTGGCGTCCGGTGGCGGATAACAACACCCGTGCGGCCATGCTGCAAACCGGTGAAGCGCAGTTTGCTTTCCCCATTCCCTACGAGCAGGCCGCGCTGCTGGAGAAAAACAAAAATATCGAGCTGATGGCCAGTCCGTCGATTATGCAGCGTTATATCAGTATGAATGTGACGCAAAAGCCATTCGATAACCCGAAGGTACGTGAGGCGCTGAATTATGCCATCAACCGTCCGGCGCTGGTGAAAGTCGCGTTTGCGGGATATGCAACGCCCGCCACTGGCGTGGTGCCGCCGAGTATCGCCTACGCGCAAAGTTACCAACCGTGGCCTTACGATCCGGCAAAAGCGCGCGCATTACTCAAAGAGGCGGGATATCCCAACGGTTTCAGTACCACGCTGTGGTCGTCGCATAACCACAGCACCGCGCAGAAAGTGCTGCAATTTACCCAGCAGCAGTTAGCGCAGGTAGGGATTAAAGCCCAGGTGACGGCGATGGATGCCGGACAGCGGGCGGCAGAAGTAGAAGGTAAAGGGCAAAAAGAGAGTGGCGTGCGACTGTTCTATACCGGCTGGTCGGCTTCGACCGGCGAAGCTGACTGGGCGTTATCGCCGCTGTTTGCGTCACAGAACTGGCCACCGACGCTGTTTAATACTGCGTTTTACAGCAATAAACAGGTAGATGACTACCTGGCTCAGGCACTGAAAACTAACGATCCGGCGGAAAAGACCCGCTTGTATAAGGCGGCGCAGGATATCATCTGGCAAGAGTCGCCGTGGGTTCCGCTGGTGGTCGAAAAACTGGTGTCGGCACACAGTAAAAATCTGACCGGTTTTTGGATCATGCCAGACACCGGCTTCAGCTTTGAAGATGCGGACTTGCAATAAGCAACGCAGGGAGTGGAATGCTTAATTACGTTATAAAACGCTTACTGGGGTTGATTCCGACGCTGTTTATCGTCTCGGTGCTGGTGTTTTTATTTGTCCATATGCTGCCCGGCGATCCGGCGCGATTGATTGCCGGGCCCGAAGCTGATGCTCAGGTCATCGAACTGGTGCGTCAGCAACTGGGGTTGGATCAGCCGCTGTATCACCAGTTCTGGCACTATATCAGCAATGCCGTGCAGGGAGATTTTGGCCTGTCGATGGTCTCGCGTCGTCCGGTTGCCGATGAGATT
This sequence comes from Escherichia sp. MOD1-EC6475, assembly GCF_003046645.1. Lineage (NCBI taxonomy): Bacteria > Pseudomonadati > Pseudomonadota > Gammaproteobacteria > Enterobacterales > Enterobacteriaceae > Escherichia > Escherichia sp. MOD1-EC6475. The sequence goes on from NZ_PZKQ01000042.1 coordinate 49,678, forward strand.
GCCAGCCGCTTCATGCCAACGCTGTGGCTGACCATAACCAGTATGGCCTGGGCGGTGATATTTGGTATGGCGGCGGGGATTGTTGCCGCCGTCTGGCGTAACCGCTGGCCAGATCGCTTGAGTATGACCATCGCGGTGTCGGGGATCTCCTTCCCGGCATTTGCCCTGGGGATGCTTTTGATTCAGGTTTTTTCCGTTGAGCTGGGTTGGCTGCCGACTGTCGGTGCGGATAGTTGGCAGCACTACATTTTACCCTCCCTGACGCTCGGCGCGGCAGTGGCAGCCGTGATGGCGCGCTTTACCCGCGCATCGTTTGTCGACGTCTTAAGCGAAGATTATATGCGTACCGCGAGGGCGAAAGGGGTGAGCGAAACCTGGGTTGTCCTCAAACACGGGCTACGCAACGCGATGATTCCGGTAGTGACCATGATGGGCTTACAGTTTGGCTTTTTGCTCGGTGGTTCCATCGTGGTGGAGAAAGTCTTCAACTGGCCCGGACTTGGGCGCTTACTCGTTGACTCCGTAGAAATGCGCGATTACCCGGTGATTCAGGCGGAAATTCTGCTTTTCTCGCTGGAATTTATTCTTATCAACTTAGTGGTGGACGTGCTTTATGCCGCCATTAACCCGGCTATCAGGTACAAGTAAGGATGCGATTATTTAACTGGCGTCGTCAGGCGGTGTTAAACGCCATGCCACTGGTAAAACCTGATCAGGTGCGTACTCCGTGGCATGAGTTCTGGCGACGTTTTCGCCGCCAGCATATGGCGATGACCGCCGTATTGTTCGTTATTTTATTGATTGTGGTGGCCATTTTTGCTCGCTGGATCGCCCCCTATGACGCCGAAAATTATTTCGATTATGACAATCTGAATAACGGACCTTCTTTGCAGCACTGGTTTGGCGTCGATTCACTGGGGCGCGACATTTTCAGCCGCGTCCTGGTTGGTGCGCAAATCTCGCTGGCGGCGGGTGTGTTTGCGGTGTTTATCGGTGCGGCGATTGGGACGTTGCTGGGTTTGCTGGCTGGATATTATGAAGGCTGGTGGGATCGGCTGATCATGCGTATTTGTGATGTGCTGTTTGCTTTCCCTGGCATTTTGCTGGCTATTGCTGTTGTTGCGGTGCTGGGAAGCGGCATTGCTAACGTGATTATCGCCGTCGCTATCTTTTCTATTCCGGCGTTTGCCCGACTGGTGCGCGGCAACACGCTGGTGTTAAAACAGCAAACCTTTATTGAATCAGCGCGCAGTATTGGTGCCAGCGATATGACCATTTTGTTGCGCCACATCTTACCGGGGACAGTCTCTTCCATCGTCGTGTTTTTCACCATGCGCATTGGCACCTCGATTATCTCCGCCGCCAGTCTGTCGTTTCTCGGCCTGGGAGCGCAGCCGCCGACCCCGGAGTGGGGAGCGATGCTCAACGAAGCGAGAGCGGATATGGTTATCGCGCCGCATGTGGCGGTTTTTCCGGCACTGGCTATTTTCCTGACCGTGTTGGCGTTCAACTTGCTGGGTGATGGTTTGCGTGATGCGCTGGACCCCAAAATTAAAGGATAGTCACGGTTGAATATTGCTTGAAAGGGTAATGACCTCAGAGGAAATTATTGCCTTAAGCAAGTGTTGTAACTTTTTTCTAATTTTGTAGAATCGAGTAATTTGGTTAAAAAGCCGTTGCGAGGGACTATTTATGCAGCGGCACAGCGTACTGACAGTTATTTTGTTAAATGTATTAACATGCTGAGTTTATACGAAAAGATAAAGATAAGGCTGATAATTTTATTTTTATTGGCTGCGCTGTCATTTATTGTTCTTTTTTTCATCATTAACTATCAACTGGTATCGGAGCGTGCGGTAAAACGTGCCGATAGCCGCTTTGAACTTATTCAAAAAAACGTTGGCTATTTCTTTAAAGATATTGAACGTTCCGCTCTGACGTTAAAGGACTCACTCTATTTATTGAAAAACAGTGAGGAGATTAAACGTGCCGTCATCCTGAAAATGGAAATGATGCCATTTTTAGATTCAGTGGGGCTGGTACTGGATAATAATAAATATTATCTATTTTCGCGGCGGACGAATGATAAAATCGTTGTTTATCATCAGGAAAAGGTAAATGGCCCCCTTGTTGATGAGGCTGGACGCGTCATCTTTGCCGATTTTAATCCGTCGCAGCGCCCGTGGTCAGTAGCTTCGGATGGCTCTGACAGTAGCTGGAATCCGGCATATAATTGCTTTGATCGTCCGGGGAAAAAATGTATTTCTTTTACGCTGCGAATTAACGGCAAAGACCGTGATTTGCTGGCTATTGATAAAATTCATGTCGATTTAAACTGGCGATATCTGAACGAATACCTTGATCATATCAGCGCAACTGATGAAGTCTTGTTTCTGAAACAAGGTTATGAAATCATTGCCAAGAACCAACTCGCCCGTGAAAAATTGATTATTTATAATAGCGAAGATAATTATAATATTATTGATTCTGTCGATACGGAGTATATAGCAAAAACATCGCGCGTACCCAATAACTCGCTATTCGAAATCTATTTTTATTATCCTACGAGGAAGCTATTTAACGCGTCAGATAAACTCTTTTATTTGCCGTTTGCTTTCATTATTGTCGTATTGCTGGCGCTTTACTTAATGACGACCCGTGTGTTCCGTCGCCAATTTTCAGAAATGACAACGCTGGTCAATACGCTGGAGTTTTTACCTGACTCTGCGGATCAAATGCAGGCACTGAAAATTCGTGACGGCGATGCGAAAGAGATTATCAGCATCAAAAATTCGATCGCGGAAATGAAAGATGCTGAAGTTGAGCGTTCAAATAAATTGCTCTCGCTGATCTCCTACGATCAGGAAAGCGGTTTTATCAAAAATATGGCGATTATTGAGTCAAACAATAATCAGTATCTGGCCGCCGGGATCATCAAACTGTGCGGACTGGAAGCCGTCGAAGCCGTGTTTGGTGTCGAGGAACGCAACAAAATCGTCAGGAGGCTGTGTCAGCGAATTGCCGAGAAATATGCACAATGCTGCGATATCGTGACATTTAATGCCGATTTATATTTATTATTGTGTCGGGAAAATATACAGACGTTTACTCGTAAAATAGCGATGATAAACGATTTCGACAGTAGCTTTGGCTATCGCAATCTGCGTATACACAAATCTGCCATTTGTGAACCTCTGAAGGGCGAAAATGCCTGGAGCTACGCAGAAAAACTGAAGCTGGCGATTTCCAGCATCCGTGACCATATGTTCTCTGAGTTTATTTTCTGTGATGATGCGAAACTCAGCGAAATTGAAGAGAATATCTGGATTGCGCGCAATATCCGTCACGCCATGGAAAAAGGCGAGCTATTCCTGGTTTATCAACCGATTGTTGATATTAACACCCGCGACATTCTGGGCGCTGAGGCGCTGTGTCGCTGGGTTTCTGCGGAGCGGGGGATCATCTCGCCGCTGAAGTTTATTGCTATCGCGGAAGATATCGGTTTTATCAATGAACTGGGTTACCAAATTATTAAAACGGCGATGGCTGAATTCCGCCATTTTAGCCAGCGTGTGCTCCTGAAACAGGATTTCTTACTGCATATTAATGTTTCGCCCTGGCAGTTAAACGAACCACATTTTCATGAGCGTTTTATCGCCATCATGAAAGAACATGAACTGACAGCGAAAAGTCTCTGTATTGAGATCACTGAAACTGTGATCGAGCGAATTAGTGAACATTTTTATCTCAATATTGAACAATTGCGTAAACAAGGGGTACGAATATCGATTGATGACTTTGGTACAGGTTTGTCAAACCTGAAACGTTTTTATGAAATTAATCCTGATAGCATAAAAGTGGACTCGCAATTTACCGGCGATATTTTCGGCACTGCGGGCAAAATTTTGCGCATTATCTTCGATCTGGCACGCTATAACCGGATCCCGGTGATTGCAGAAGGTGTTGAGAGCGAAGAGGTTGCGCGTGAATTAATCAAGTTAGGGTGTATTCAGGCCCAGGGGTATCTGTACCAGAAGCCGTTGCCATTCTCTGCCTGGGACAAAAATGGGAAGTTAGTAAAAGAGTAGTTTAGGTATGTCCAGAATCAATAAATTCGTACTTACAGTCAGTCTGCTGATTTTTATCATGATTTCAGCGGTTGCCTGCGGGATCTATACCCAGATGGTAAAAGAACGGGTGTATGGCCTGAAACAGTCCGTTATTGATACTGCTTTTGCGGTGGCAAATATTGCTGAATATCGGCGTAGTGTGGCAATTGATCTCATTAACACGCTTAACCCGACTGAAGAACAACTGCTGGTTGGCTTGCGCACAGCTTATGCTGACTCGGTTTCACCTTCTTATTTGTATGATGTTGGCCCTTATCTGATTTCCAGTGATGAGTGTATTCAGGTTAAGGAGTATGAAAACAATTATTGTGCAGATATTATGCAGGTTGTTAAGTATCGGCATGTTAAAAATACGGGGTTCATCTCTTTTGACGGCAAAACCTTCGTCTATTATCTCTATCCGGTTACTCACAATCGCAGTCTGATATTTTTGCTTGGGCTGGAACGATTTTCGTTACTGTCAAAGTCACTGGCAATGGATAGCGAGAACCTGATGTTCTCACTGTTTAAGAACGGCAAACCAGTTACCGGTGATGAATATAATGCCAAAAATGCCATCTTCACCGTTTCGGAAGCGATGGAGCATTTCTCCTATTTGCCGACCGGATTGTACGTATTTGCTTATAAAAAAGACGTTTATTTGCAGGTATGTACGCTGATTATTTTCTTTGCTGCCCTGGTGGCAGTTATTTCAGGCACAAGTTGCCTCTATCTGATACGCAGAGTGATTAATCGTGGCATTGTTGAGAAAGAAGCCATTATTAATAACCATTTTGATCGCGTTCTGGACGGTGGGCTTTTCTTTTCGGCGGCGGATGTCAAAAAACTCTACAGCATGTATAACTCGGCGTTTCTTGACGATCTGACCAAAGCAATGGGCAGAAAATCCTTTGACGAAGATTTAAAAGCCTTACCGGAAAAAGGCGGTTATTTATGCCTGTTTGACGTCGATAAATTCAAAAATATTAACGACACCTTCGGTCATTTGTTGGGCGATGAAGTGTTGATGAAGGTAGTGAAAATCCTTAAATCACAAATCCCGGTGGATAAAGGTAAAGTCTACCGCTTTGGCGGCGACGAATTTGCGGTAATTTATACTGGCGGAACCCTGGATGAGTTGCTATCGATTTTAAAAGATATTGTCAATTTCCAGGTGGGGAGTATTAATTTAAGCACCAGTATCGGCGTGGCGCATTCAAATGAATGTACTACCGTTGAACGACTGAAAATGCTGGCGGATGAGCGGCTGTATAAGAGTAAGAAAAACGGCAGGGCACAGATTAGCTGGCAGTAATTTTTATTAACGAACCGGGCAAATGATTTTGCCCGGCCTGAATTAATTAAACCCGACTACCCCACAAATCGTACTCGTCGGCGTGCTCGACTTTCACACGCAGGATATCGCCCGGCTTAACGTTGGTTTCACCATTGAGATAAACTGCGCCGTCGATTTCCGGAGCGTCTGCCATGCTGCGGCCGATTGCGCCTTCTTCGTCTACTTCATCGACGATCACCAGAATTTCACGGCCCACTTTTTCTTGCAGGCGCTCGGCGGAAATCTGCTGTTGCAGTTGCATGAAGCGATTCCAGCGTTCTTCTTTCACTTCTTCCGGCACTTGATCTGGCAGAGCATTGGCATCAGCGCCTTCAACCGGGCTGTATTTAAAGCAGCCAACGCGATCCAGACGTGCTTCTTTCAGGAAGTCGAGCAGCATCTGGAAATCTTCTTCCGTCTCGCCAGGGAAGCCGACAATAAAGGTTGAACGCAGGGTCAGTTCCGGGCAAATTTCGCGCCACTGTTTAATGCGCGCCAGTTGGCGATCTACAGAACCCGGACGCTTCATCAGTTTGAGAATTCGCGGGCTGGCGTGCTGCAACGGAATGTCCAGATACGGCAGGATTTTGCCTTCAGCCATCAGCGGGATAACGTCATCTACATGCGGGTAAGGGTAAACGTAGTGCAGACGTGTCCAGATCCCCAGTTTTGATAACTGTTCGCACAGGCTGACCATACTGGTTTTTACCGGCTCGCCGTTGTGGAAGCCTGTACGGTGTTTAACATCAACGCCATACGCGGAAGTATCCTGGGAGATCACCAGAATCTCTTTAACGCCTGCATCTACCAGACGTTTCGCTTCGCTTAACACTTCGCCAATCGGACGGCTCACCAGATCGCCGCGCATAGACGGAATAATGCAGAAGGTGCAGCGGTGGTTACAGCCTTCGGAAATCTTCAGATAGGCGTAATGACGTGGCGTCAGCTTAACGCCTTGCTCCGGCACCAGGCTCAGGAATGGGTTGTGTTTCGGTTTTGGCACGTAGTGATGAACGTGCTCCAGAACCTGCTCATAGCTATGAGGGCCGGTGATTTCCAGCACTTTTGGGTGGACTTCGCGGATCTGATCTTCTTTCGCCCCCAGACAACCGGTCACTATTACCTTGCCGTTTTCATTCAACGCTTCACCAATGGCTTCCAGTGATTCTTGCACCGCACTGTCAATAAAACCGCAGGTGTTGACGATCACCATGTCTGCGTCGTCGTAGCTCGGTACTACGTCATAACCTTCAGTGCGCAGTTCGGTCAGAATACGCTCTGAATCGACGAGGTTTTTCGGACAGCCGAGGGAAACAAAGCCGATTTTCGGCTGGGGAGTTACTTTGCTCATAGCTTAAAAAATATTCAGTTACAGGAAAGGTCAGGGCAGGGATTCTACAGAGTTCTGGATAAAATTTGTATCGTAATCTGGTCAACAGGCGAGGAAAACGCCCCAACTATCGGGGCGTAAATGGTTATCAGGCTACTGGGTTTTCCGTTAGCGCCTTTGCAGGCTGGTTGCTGGATTTGTCCCGCAGCGTAAAGACCGAAATAAGCGTGAAGCAACCGGCAATCGCCCCCAGGATGAGATAGGTTTCAGCAAAGCCAATGGTGTCATACAGATAGCCAGCAATGGGTGAATAGATTGCCGTGGCGATGGATGCCACAAAAAGCACCAGCAGGTAGACCGTCGAAGAGAGTTTGTGATCAAAGTTAGCCGCGATAAATTTAAACACAGACACCAGGATCAGTGGTTTTTCGATGGCATGCATCATTTTAACGGCCGCAATCCACACCGGTCCCAGTTGGATAGCAGAACCGGCAATGCGTAACGACATAATGGTTCCGGCAATCACTAATGCCCATTTTGCGCCAGTGCGGTTAACAAACCACGGCATCAGACAGAGAAATAGGGTTTCTCCGCAGACCTGGACAGAAGCCAGAATCCCGTACCAGCGATTGCCTTCTTCTGGCGTCGGAAATTGCAGCGAAAAATATTGTGCGAATTGTTGATCGTAGGTGTCATAAATTTGCGTTACGAACAGAGTGAACATCAATAAAAACCAGAACTGACTATTTTTCGCCAGTTCAAGCGCATGGATAGCTTTCAGCGAATTAGTTTTTTCAATTTCGGCCTCGGTAAGTTCGATTTTGGTAAACATAAAGCAGATTGCGGCGACCACAATGGCACAGCTTGCCAGCCAGAAAGAGAGATTAGGGTTGGTATCAATGTATTTACCCACAATCCACGCGGCGGCGGCCCATCCCAGAGAGCCCCACATTCTTACGCGACCATATTCAAAATGATAACGACGCGAAACTTTATCTATCCAGGAATCCAGAACGCCACAACCAGAATTAAAAATTATCCCCAGGTAAACGCCACCCAAAACAGCGCCCAGCCAGAAGTTATGAACCAGAAGCGGGGCATACACATAAATAAAGAATGGGCCTACGGGAAGTAATAATGCGACGAGGATCCAGATGAGTTGTTTCTTAAGACCAAATTTATCGGAGATGAAACCGAAGAACGGTTGCATTAATAACGCAATGAAAGCATTAACGGAATAAAGTAATCCTGTGCGTGTGGCGGTAATTTCCAGATGCTGTGTCGTCCATATGACAAAAAATGCCATCGTTGCCGACCAGGCAAAGAGGTACAGGAAATCGAAAATACTGAGCAAAATATAATTACGTTTACCGGGCAATAACATAGCCATATCCTCAATCACTGGCGTTGGGTCATTTACCGTTGGCACAGGCATTCGCTGTGCTTACTGGTTATTGTTTTGGTATGCATCTCCGGAAAATGTCATACGTTAACAATTTCATTTTTACTCTGACCCTGACTGTGATGATTAGGCAATGTGTTAAATGAATGTTTGCGATTTGCATCACAATTATTGCTGGTAATAAAAAAGATTTAGCGAAATAGATCACTAAATCTTTTTATGAGAACGTATTACTTTTATGCCTTGCGTGTTAGCTCATCCGCCAGTGTGCGAAGGTGTTCAGCAATATTCATCAGATCAGTCTGTGGTGAGTGCAGAGGGCCAGCAGAGTTACGCACGACCAGGCGACTGGGAAGGATGGTTGAAGAGCGGAGCATCGCGTGTTCATCGTCCGGCTGTAAAATCTGTTGAACGGAAATTTTCCCTTGTAAATCAAAGTCGATTGCGACGGTCGTTAGCGAAGGTTCAAAAAACGCACTCTCATAGGTGTCGTCATAGCCAATGACAGAAATATCTTGCGGGATTTTACGTTTTTGTTGATGTAAGGCGCTTAACGCCCCCAATGCCATCTGATCATTGGCGATCAGAAGAGCGGTCGCCTGTGGCGTTTCACGTAGCATCTGTAACGTCGCCAGATAGCCGCTTTGAGCGTCCCAACTACCGTAATGAATGGCCAGCGGCGTCAGTTGGAGTGAGGCGAGAGTATCGCGCCAGGTATTGAGTCGTAGCCGCGCCGGTACTGAGTTTTCTGGGCCAGAGATCAGGCAAAATTGACGATGCCCCAAATCGTAAAGATATTTCACGCTGGCGCGTGCACCTTCTGCAGGATTAAAAGTGACGTTAAACACCGGGCTATAAGGGTCCACGTCGAGAAACAGACACAACACATCGCTGTTTTCAGCAACCAGAGTTTCAGCCAATGCCGTTTCCAGCGGTGCGTTGATAATAATCTTTGTTACCCGTTGTGCTTTTAAGTCATTAATTGCAGCCTGAATACCTTTAATATCAACATCATCGATCATGGATATCAGCACCTGATATCCCTGTTCTCCGGCATATTTTTTCACTGCTGCCGCAATTTGCGAGGGGGCATGTAGGGCGAGCGAAGTTGTAACCAGCCCGACCGTTTTGCTCTCTTTCCCTACCAACTGTTGAGCTACGCGATTTGGAACGTATTTAAGTTCGGCAATGGCTTGTTCAATTTTTTGACGTGTTTTGGCAGACACGTTCGCTGAATTGTTAAGCACCCGCGACACTGTCTGATAAGAAACATTGGCATGACGAGCAACATCGGCAAGGGTTGCAGCTTTGGTTTTCATATTCGCCCCGGCTAAAAGATTTGTCACAGTATACCGCAGTGAATGTCATACGTATCACGCTCACCTGTCTCAGTGCCGGTAAGCTGACCCATCGAACCTGTTTGCAGGGAAAAACGCGTACTTGATCACATTCCTGCCGGACATTCCTTGCATAACGAAGCAATTAATTACTAGATGACAGTATTGTGAACGAATAACATTTTTTGTCTGTTTAAAACAATTCAGGAGTCAGCATGGACAAGCACCCACCGATCATCCCCAGAGCCCCATGGTTACTTCATGGTGCTGATTACAACCCGGAGCAATGGTTACATGTCCCCGGGATTCTGGAGAAAGATATCGCCATGATGCAACAGGCTGGTTGTAACACCATGTCGGTGGGTATTTTTAGCTGGTCAATGCTGGAACCCACAGAGGGGGAATATTGCTTTAACTGGCTGGATGAGGTGCTGGATAAACTTCATGCTGGTGGGATCTCTGTCTTCCTCGCAACACCAAGCGGAGCCAAACCTGCCTGGCTTGCTGCACGTTATCCAGAGGTTCTGAGAGTTAGCGCCTCACGCGAGAAAATGCTTCACGGCGGTCGCCATAATCACTGCCTTTCTTCTCCCGTGTATAAAGAGAAAGTGACGCAAATTAACCGTAAGCTGGCGCAGCGATACGCAAATCATCCGGCGGTTCTGGGATGGCATATCAGTAATGAGTATGGCGGAGAGTGTCATTGTAATGGATGCCAACAGGCGTTTCGCCGTTGGTTGCAGACTCGTTACACCACTCTTGAGGCGCTTAATCAGGCATGGTGGACTGGCTTCTGGAGCCATACATACAGTGACTGGTCACAAATTGAATCTCCTTCCCCATTAGGTGAGATGTCTAACCACGGTTTGAATCTTGACTGGCGGCGCTTTGTCACATCGCAGGTAAAAGAGTTCTATCAAATGGAGATTGCGCCGTTAAAAGCAGAACGCCCCGATTTACCTGCGACGACCAATTTTATGTGGTATTTCAATGACTACAACTACTGGGCATTAGCTGAAGTGGTTGATTTTGTGAGTTGGGATAGCTATCCCATGTGGCATAAACAGGAAGATGAACGCGCCGTTGCTTGTAAAACAGCGATGTATCACGACCTGATGCGTACTTTAAAAAATAAACCGTTTATTCTGATGGAATCCACGCCCAGCCAGACAAGCTGGCAGCCAACCAGCAAATTGAAAAAGCCGGGAATGAATATTCTTTCTTCCTTACAGGCCGTCGCTCACGGCGCAGACGGCGTGCATTATTTTCAGTGGCGTAAGAGTCGTGGCGCCGTGGAGAAGTTTCATGGTGCGGTGGTTGATCACGTCGGTCATCTGGAGACGCGTACCGGGCGCGAAGTCATACAACTGGGGCAACGGCTGGCTCATCTTAAACAATTGGTCGGAACGAAAACCCAGGCAAAAGTTGCCATTATTTTCGACTGGGAAAACCGCTGGGCGGTCAACGATGCTGCCGGGCCGCGCAATTGCGGTATCCACTACGAGCAAACGGTAGTGGAGCATTACCGACCTTTCTGGGAGCAGGGCGTGGCGGTCGATATTATCAATGCTGATTGTGATCTTACGGGTTATCAGTTAGTTATTGCCCCAATGCTCTATATGGTTCGCGATGGATTTGCTGCTCGTGCTCGCGCCTATGTTGACGCTGGTGGCAATTTTGTCACCACTTACTGGTCCGGGATTGTCAATGAAACCGATTTATGTCACCTGGGTGGGTTCCCTGGCCCGTTGCGTGACCTGATGGGTGTGTGGGCTGAAGAGATTGATAGCCTTAATGATTATCAGCATAACAAAGTTATCTGCGAGCCGAATGCGTATGGACTGCAGGGGCAATGGCAGGCACGGGAATTATGTGCGGTTATTCACGCCGAAGGTGCACAGGTTCTGGCGCGCTATGGTGAGGATTTTTATGCGGGTACACCTGCGTTAACGGTAAATCACGTCGGACAAGGTCGAGCTTTCTATGTGGCTTCGCGTAATGATGCGTCATTTCATCAAGCGCTTGCCGCGATGTTGATCAACACACTTCATCTCCCAAAAGCACTTGCTACTGAACTTCCTGCTGGCGTTATTGCAACGCGTCGGACAGACGGCGAGCAAGAATGGGTTTTTGTACAAAATTACACTGCTCATGTACAAAATGTTGTGCTTCCTGGAGCGTGGCGAGTGACGGAAACAGGCAAGGCTTGTTCACAAGCATTAGAACTGGCGCCGTGGGGATGTGAGGTACTGGAAAGAGAAATAATGTAAATTCTTATTAATAAGATGTGAAGTATTGATCCCTGACAGCATTTTGTATAAAAAGTAGCCATACTATTTAATTGCACAAAGGCTGCAAAGAGGAGGATCGAAGTATGTTCGTTGACAGACAGCGAAGCGATCTACTTAACCGGTTGATCGATGCAAGAGTTGACCTCGCCGCATACGTGCAACTGAGGAAGGCCAAAGGATACATGTCCGTCAGCGAAAGCAATCATCTACGAGATAACTTTTTTAAACTGAATCGCGAACTGCACGATAAATCGCTGCGGTTGAATCTTCATCTGGATCAGGAAGAGTGGAGTGCTCTTCATCATGCTGAAGAAGCATTAGCGACAGCCGCAGTATGTTTGATGAGCGGGCATCATGATTGCCCGACTGTTATTACCGTCAACGCCGATAAGCTTGAAAATTGTCTGATGAGCTTAACGCTGAGTATCCAGAGCCTTGAACAGCACACCATGCTTGAGCAGGCCTGAAAACTAAGGGGGAGAAAGCGTCTCCCCCTTCATGTTTAAGTTTTTGTAAAAATGAATTTGTCATCTCCTCCACTGACTACGCTTTAAGCCAGAGTCAATCCGGAGGCGTTATGCATCGACAATCCCTTTTCCTTGTGCCCTTTCTCTGTGTTTCTTCCGCTCTCTGGGCGGCTCCTGCGCCGGTAAATGTCGAAGTACTGCAAGACAAACTCGATCATCCGTGGGCGCTGGCCTTTTTACCTGATAATCATGGCATGTTAATCACCCTGCGCGGTGGCGAGTTGCGTCACTGGCAAGCAGGAAAAGGATTATCTGCGCCGCTTGCTGGTGTGCCGAACGTCTGGGCGCATGGACAGGGAGGCTTGCTGGATGTGGCATTAGCGCCTGATTTTGCCCAGTCGCGCCGCATCTGGTTAAGTTATTCCGAAGTTGGCGATGATGGCAAAGCCGGAACCGCCGTGGGTTATGGTCGCTTAAGTGATGATCTCTCAAAAGTGACCGACTTCCGCACCGTTTTTCGCCAGACACCAAAACTTTCTACCGGCAACCATTTTGGCGGGCGGCTGGTCTTCGACGGTAAAGGTTATCTTTTTATTGGTCTGGGAGAAAACAATCAGCGCCCGACAGCGCAGGATCTGGATAAATTGCAGGGTAAATTAGTGCGTCTGACTGACCAGGGCGAGATCCCGGATGATAATCCTTTTGCCAGGGAATCCGGTGCGCGCGTAGAGATCTGGTCTTATGGCATTCGTAACCCGCAAGGAATGGCGATGAACCCGTGGAGTAATGCACTGTGGCTGAATGAACATGGCCCGCGCGGCGGCGATGAAATAAATATCCCGCAAAAAGGCAAAAACTACGGCTGGCCGCTGGCTACCTGGGGCATTAATTACTCAGGTTTTAAAATACCGGAAGCGAAAGGGGAAATCGTCGCCGGAACCGAGCAACCGGTTTTTTACTGGAAAGACTCACCAGCGGTGAGCGGCATGACCTTCTATAACAGCGACAAATTCCCCCAGTGGCAGCAAAAATTATTTATTGGTGCGCTGAAAGATAAAGATGTCATCGTGATGAGCGTTAACGGCGATAAAGTGACAGAAGATGGTCGTATTTTAACGGACAGAGGGCAGCGAATTCGTGATGTTCGCACTGGACCCGACGGTTATTTATACGTTCTCACCGACGAGTCCAACGGGGAATTACTCAAAGTTAGCCCACGCAATTAGCTAACGGGGATCATCACCACTTTACGCACTGCGGGGCGTTCGGTGAGTTGCTGATACCAGCGTCGCAGATTCGGACGCGGTGTCCAGGTCAGGCCAACGTTAAACAAATTGTAGATAAACGGTGCGATAGCAATATCGCCCACACCAAACTCGTCGCCAGAAAACCATTTTACTTTTGCCAGTTCCGCATCAAGTAGAGCAAACAGGGCATCGCACTCTTTGCAGCTGGCATCAATGGCGGCCTGATCACGTTCTTCCGGTGGCGTTCTGACTAACCCCATCAGGATCCCACGATGGGCATTGCTGAGCGTCTGGTTTGCCCAGTCCATCCACTTTTCGGCTTCTGCGCGACGTGCCGGCGAGTCGATCCACAGACGTTTTTGCCCGTACTGTGCAGCCAGGTAGCGGACAATGGCATTTGATTCCCAAAGAATTAAATCACTTTCATCGTCACGCAACAGCGGCACCAGCCCGTTGGGATTCATCGCCAGAAAATCGGCGTCATGGTTTACCCCAAACTCACGACCCGCCAAAATTTGCTCATAAGGCAGTTCCAGTTCTTCGAGTGTTAGCAACACTTTTTTAACGTTGGTTGAATTATTCCGACCCCACAGCGTAATCATACTCACCCCTTTTCCGACAGGCAGCCACAGGCTGAACAGGACTCCGATGGTGAAGTAAAGTTAACTTTTAAGCAACAGCGAGTAAAAAAATGACGCCAGAAGCAGCGAAGCGGCAGGATATTGCATAAACTTTAAAAACTTTACCAACTTACGGTTTCTTTAAACTTGTGTGTGCGTTATTAATCACCGAACTTATCATACGGCGATATAACGTATTTTTTTTGAATGGATACTCGGGTGGCATTTATGACGCAATACTCCTCTTTCCTTCGTGGTCTTGCAGCGGGTTCTGCATTTTTATTCCTTTTTGCCCCAACGGCATTCGCGGCGGAACAAACCGTTGACGCGCCGAGCGTGGATGCGCGTGCATGGATTTTAATGGATTACGCCAGCGGTAAAGTGCTGGCAGAAGGCAATGCGGATGAGAAACTGGATCCCGCGAGCCTGACCAAAATAATGACCAGCTATGTGGTTGGACAGGCGCTTAAGGCTGATAAGATCAAACTCACCGATATGGTGACGGTCGGTAAAGATGCCTGGGCGACGGGAAACCCGGCACTGCGCGGTTCGTCGGTGATGTTCCTCAAACCGGGCGATCAGGTTTCGGTGGCAGATTTGAACAAAGGTGTGATTATCCAGTCCGGTAATGACGCCTGTATTGCGTTGGCCGATTACGTTGCCGGGAGCCAGGAGTCATTTATTGGTTTGATGAATGGTTATGCCAAAAAACTGGGCCTGACCAACACTACCTTCCAGACTGTGCACGGTCTGGATGCGCCGGGGCAATTCAGTACCGCGCGCGATATGGCGTTGCTGGGTAAAGCGTTAATCCACGATGTGCCGGAAGAGTACGCCATTCATAAAGAGAAAGAGTTTACCTTTAACAAAATTCGCCAACCAAACCGTAACCGTCTGCTGTGGAGCAGCAACGTTAACGTTGATGGTATGAAGACCGGAACCACGGCTGGTGCGGGATACAATCTGGTCGCTTCTGCTACTCAGGGTGATATGCGTTTGATCTCTGTGGTGCTGGGGGCAAAAACTGACCGCATCCGTTTTAATGAGTCTGAGAAATTACTGACCTGGGGCTTCCGCTTTTTTGAAACCGTGACGCCAATTAAACCTGATGCCACCTTTGTGACTCAGCGCGTCTGGTTCGGTGATAAGAGCGAAGTGAATCTCGGCGCAGGCGAAGGGGGATCAGTGACCATCCCACGCGGGCAACTGAAAAACCTGAAAGCGAGTTATACGTTAACGGAACCGCAGCTCACCGCGCCGCTGAAAAAAGGTCAGGTTGTCGGCACCATTGATTTCCAGCTTAACGGTAAATCTATTGAACAGCGTCCGCTGATCGTGATGGAAAATGTGGAAGAGGGCGGGTTCTTTGGTCGGATGTGGGACTTCGTGATGATGAAATTCCATCAGTGGTTCGGCAGCTGGTTCTCTTAATCTTCTGATGACCGGATGGCGCGGAAACGTCATCCGGTTATGCGTTATTAATACATCAACTTAATACGCTGCGTCTGCGCATACTTCACATACTCATCTTCCGGACAACAATCGCTCACCACAATATCAAAGCGTTTCAGCTCGCCCATGCGCGCCGGACGTACCTTGCCAAACTTACTGTGGTCGACAACCAGCACGTGCTTTTGTGCCATCGACATCGCCCAGTGTTTTACCGGCAACTCTTCAAGATTAAAACAGGTTGCGCCTTTACTGACATGCACGCCCGCTGCGGAATAAAAAGCAATATCCGGGCAAAAATTATTCAGTGTTTGCTGAAAATCAATGGGTTTGAAAATGGCGTTGCTGGCGTGAAATTCACCACCACAAAGAAACGCGCGGCAATGGGGTTTCTCTTTTAGCGCCAGAAAGGTATTTAGTGAATAACAAATGGCGGTGAAAGGGATTTCATTATCTATCGCTTCAATAATCCACGGCGTGGTGGTGCCACAGTCAAAAAAGAGGGTCTGATCGGGTTCAACCAGCGTCGCGGCCAGTTTGGCCGCCCGGCGTTTTTCTTCCACCAGGCGGGATTTTTGATCGCTTAACAGGTAATGGCTGGCACTACGCGGTTCCAGAACAATATAGCCGCCGAGTAGTACGACGGGGGCACTGTTGTTATTCAAATCGCGACGAATCGTCATCTCTGAAACCCCGAGCAGGGCGGCGGCGTCCTTCAGGTGTAACTTATCGCTGCGTTTTAATTCTTGTAGTAACTGCCCTATACGCTCTTCGCGACGTGTTTCCATATTCCCTCTGAATAGTTATTGAAGCGAGCCGCCTGATATTACACTTTTTATCCGAAATCAGCCACGCACCCAGCCTTTACGTATAGGTAAGGCGAAACAGAAGCGATACCACAATTGCAGCTTCTGGTAGAGTATAGCCCCCACAGCCTGCCAGATAATCTGGGCGCTAAGGCAACCAATCATTCCTGCCAACAATCCACCGAGCATGTCCAGCGGCCAGTGAACACCGAGATAAACACGTGACCAGGCAACGACCACCGCCAGCGCCATAAGGATTGTGCCTGACCACAGGCGATGCCAGCATAAAAATGTCAGCGCAAAGGTGAAAATCACCGTACCGTGGTCGCTTGGGAAAGAGTCATCCGCCGCATGATGCAGGAAGTTATAGCCGATATGCTCAACAAACGGACGGTCGTGCGGAAATAAGTGCCCCATCGTCCAGGAAACAAACAGGCTGACTGCCAGCGCGATGGCGATTTTTATCACCAGTTGCCGTTGAGCCGTAAATCCCCATAGCCAAAGCACCGTAACCAGCAGCGGCACTATAGTAATTAAATCTTTGGCAATAAAAATCGCTAACGAAATCATCCATGCGGATGAGTCTGGCGTCGCATTAATAAGAGAGAATAATGAGTAATTCAGATTTTCCAGCATAACTTTCAGACTCAAAAGGTGATTAAAATGGGGAGCCATCAGGCAAGTCGATGAGCATAAAGTGCCTGTTAAACAGGGTAAAGCAGCATCGTCTTATTTCACTTTCGGATTGGCTTACAACAGGGAATAGTAACGCGAAGGAATTAAATAAAGCTTAAAGAAAGAGTAGCTATACTCGGAATAATGTAAGAATGTGCTTAAGCGTGGTTTCACCTACAAAATTTGCTTTCTCGTTTGCTGCGCTTTTATTAAACTTTGTGCGATTATTCTTGGCGAAGAAATTGCATGCAAAATAGATTAGCTACTGGTGCCAGACTTGGGCGTCAGGCATTACTTTTCCCCCTCTGTCTGGTGCTCTACGAATTCTCGACCTATATCGGCAATGATATGATTCAACCCGGTATGCTCGCGGTAGTGGAAGAGTATCAGGCGGGTATTGACTGGGTTCCTACTTCGATGACCGCTTACCTGGCGGGCGGGATGTTTTTACAGTGGCTCCTGGGGCCGCTGTCGGATCGTATTGGTCGCCGTCCGGTGATGCTGGCAGGCGTGGTGTGGTTTATCGTCACCTGTCTGGCAATATTGCTGGCGCAAAACATTGAACAATTCACGCTACTACGCTTCCTGCAAGGCATAAGCCTTTGTTTCATTGGCGCTGTTGGATACGCCGCGATTCAGGAATCCTTCGAAGAGGCGGTTTGTATCAAGATCACCGCGCTGATGGCGAACGTGGCGCTGATTGCTCCGCTACTCGGTCCGCTGGTGGGCGCCGCGTGGATCCATGTGCTGCCTTGGGAAGGCATGTTTGTGCTGTTTGCTGCATTGGCGGCGATCTCCTTTTTCGGTCTGCAACGCGCTATGCCGGAAACTGCCACGCGTATTGGTGAGAAACTGTCCCTGAAAGAGCTAGGCCATGACTACAAGCTGGTGCTGAAGAACGGTCGCTTTGTTGCCGGAGCTCTGGCGCTGGGATTCGTCAGCCTGCCGCTGCTGGCGTGGATCGCCCAGTCACCGATTATCATCATCACCGGCGAAAAGTTGAGCAGATATGAATATGGGTTGCTGCAAGTGCCAGTTTTCGGGGCGTTAATTGCGGGTAACTTGCTGTTAGCGCGTTTGACCTCGCGCCGCACCGTTCGTGCATTGATCATCATGGGTGGCTGGCCGATTATGATTGGCTTGCTCGTCGCCGCTGCCGCAACGGTTATCTCATCGCACGCGTATTTATGGATGACCGCCGGGTTAAGTATTTATGCTTTCGGTATTGGTCTGGCGAATGCGGGACTGGTGCGATTAACCCTGTTTGCCAGCGATATGAGTAAAGGTACGGTTTCTGCGGCGATGGGGATGTTGCAAATGCTGATCTTTACCGTCGGTATCGAGATCAGTAAACATGCCTGGCTGAATGGCGGTAATGGACTGTTTAATCTCTTTAACCTTGCCAACGGAATTTTGTGGCTGCTGCTGATGTTTATTTTTTTAAAAGATAAACAAACAGGAAATTCAAACGATGGATAAGAAAATGCCTGGTTGCTTTGTACAATCAGGCATTCATGGATTAATGGTGATGGTCGTCGATTTGATGTTCGATAACCATCCCTTCGCCTACGCTGGCAAGATGACGAACATACGGATGTGGGCGGTAAGCCGGAGCTGGAGTAGGCGCCACATAGACAGTTTGTGGTACAGTCGCGACGCTGACCGCTTGTGGAACGCTGACTGAATCGGGGACTACCACCACTTTGTATCCGCTCGGCACATCAACGGTGACACTTTGCGCCATTGCCACACCAGTAAAACTCAACAGAAACGCGCCCAGCAGTACACAATTTTTCATCATCATTTCGCCTGAAATAATCCAGAAGGGGAATTTCCGCGAATTATGCATCCTTCATTCAGGCATTGTGTTGCCGGGCGTGCTGCCGTTTTATTGATTAAATGGCGCTTCGTGCTTAAGAATTTTATCGATCACATCCAGTACGCTTTCACGGTTATTGGAGCCTGCGCGGTATTTCGCCGCAGCTACGACCGCGTTGCCAGCATTTTCCATCGCAAAGCTAAAGCCAGCCTGGCGCAGCATTTCGATATCGTTACCGCCATCGCCAAAGACCACCACTTCACTGTCATCTATTCCCCATAACTTCTGGAGTTGCCGCAGGCCATTGGCTTTATGTACGCCGGGGATAATCAGATCGATGCTACCGTTGCCGGTGTGAACCGGCACCATAATATCGCCAATCGAATCATGTAACTCTTTTTGCACTTGCGGAATCAGTTCATCGGAAAGATTCAGGCCAAACTTAAAGAAGATATCTTCTAAGTTGTCAAAGTTATCGACATATTCCAGACGGTGATAATACATTTCCGCCACCGTTTTCATGGCATCGTCATATTTTTTGAGGGTATAGGCGCTATTTTTTCCGCAGGCAATAATATCCACTTCCGGGCGCGTCAGTAAATGTTCCACGACAGTGGCAAATGCATCCTTCGACAGCTCGCCATTAAAAACATCTTTGCCTTCGCTCACAACCCAACCACCGTTTTCTGCCACAAAGGCAATTTCATCGGCAATTTCGGGGAAGAAAGAGATCAACTGATAATATTGATTCCCGCTGGCGACCACAAAGCGAAT
Source organism: Escherichia sp. MOD1-EC6475 (assembly GCF_003046645.1). NCBI lineage: Bacteria > Pseudomonadati > Pseudomonadota > Gammaproteobacteria > Enterobacterales > Enterobacteriaceae > Escherichia > Escherichia sp. MOD1-EC6475. The sequence continues at coordinate 69,340 of NZ_PZKQ01000042.1, forward strand.
CCCTTGTGCTTTCATCTGCTGATACTGAGCCATAAACCGCTCGCGGTTATAGGTTTTTTGATCGCTTAAGAAAGTACCATCCATGTCTACCGCAATTAATTTAATGCTCATCAATTATTCTCCATCGCCGTCTGCGTTTTGGTATCGGGTTTGGCGACGGCTTTCGCGACAATAGCCGCGAGAATAACCAGCGCCAGTACAACCAGCATTGCACTACGTAATCCATAATGTTCGCCGAGATAGCCCAGCAGCGGCGGCCCGACGAGGAAAGCCAGATAACCGGTCGTCGCTACTACGCTGACGCGGGTCGGCGCATCGGGGCCGGTATCGCTGGCGGCAGAAATGGTCAGCGGGAAGCCCAGCGAGGCACCCAATCCCCAAAGAACAACAGACACCCCAGCGACCCAGGCGCTATCGACAAAAATAATCAGCCCAATACCCAACGCACCCATTAGCGCACTGGCCCGAACCACGGCAACGCGGCTGTAACGGTCTATGAACCAACCGCCAGTGAAGCGTCCAACGGTCATCCCCAATGTGAAACCGGCATAAATCAGTGAGCCGGAAGTGGGGCTAAAACCGTGACCATCAACCATTAACAAGGGTAACCAGTCGTTGGCAGAACCTTCTGCAAAGGCCATCGCCAGCACCACAACACCAATCAACAGCAACTGGATATCGCGATAAAAAGGTACGCCTTTTTCGCCATGCTGCGTGCCATCGGCGGCATTTTTTCCCGTACCGCCAGGGATTGCCTGAATGGCGATATAAATAGGCGCGATGCCTACCAGTGCCGCCAACAAAATATGCACAGTTGCCGGAACGCCAAAGGCCGTTAGCGCCATCCCAACACCAGCGCCTGCCAGCGTGCCGAGGCTATAAAAGCCGTGCATCATCGGCAAAACCGTTTTATTCATTTCTCGCTCAACGGCGGCACCTTCAACGTTTATAGCAACTTCAGCGGAACCAAAACTGGCTCCAAAGACGCCAAGACCAACGGCAAAGAGCACGGGCGATGTCAGCCAGAGCGCCACACTTAATATCATCATCCCGATCAACGCGCAGGACATCGTGACCAGGATGACATTACGCGTCCCAAAACGTTTCACTAACCACGCTGAGCAGAGAATTCCGCTCATCGAACCGATCGACAAACCAAAGAGTACACCGCCCATTTCAGCGATCGAAACAGAAAGAATGTCGCGAATCGCTGGCGTACGGGTTGCCCAGGACGCTATTAACAAGCCTGGCAAAAAGAAGAACATAAACAGCGCCCAGGTTCGGCGTTTCAAGGCATTACGTGAAGAATTTACGGTCATAGGTCACGTCAAAAAAAGAAGAGGGAAGACAACCTTAGCAAGGTTGTGTACATTTGTACACAATTGCAAAGAGAGGAAATGACATGCGTCGCGCTAACGATCCGCAACGGCGAGAAAAAATCATCCAGGCCACGCTGGAGGCGGTGAAACTTTACGGAATACATGCCGTTACGCACCGCAAAATCGCTACCCTTGCCGGAGTGCCGTTGGGGTCGATGACCTACTATTTTTCAGGAATTGATGAGTTGCTGCTGGAGGCGTTCAGCAGTTTTACAGAGATAATGTCTAAGCAATATCAGGCATTTTTTAGCGATGTTAGTGATGCTTCAGGCGCCTGCCAGGCCATAACCGACATGATCTACAGCTCGCAGGTTGCAACGCCGGATAACATGGAACTGATGTATCAACTTTACGCATTGGCCAGCCGAAAACCGCTATTAAAAACGGTGATGCAAAACTGGATGCAGCGTAGTCAGCAAACGCTCGAACAATGGTTTGAACCCGGAACCGCCCGCGCGCTGGATGCGTTTATTGAAGGGATGACACTGCATTTTGTCACTGACCGTAAGCCGCTATCGCGCGAGGATATTTTACAGATGGTGGCGCAATTGGCAGGGCAGGAGATAAAATTCAGGCAACAAAAAACCCATTTATGTAAATGGGTTAATGAAAACAATAAGTTAGATTAAAAACAATAAGTTAGGTTGGTGGTCAGTGGTGGTTATTACGGGGTAATGCCAACCGCTGCCGCCACTTTGTCGCCACTTGTTTTACCTTAGACGCCAGGGGCCTCTATCTTCAATCTGTTCGACTAACCCCTCCTCTTCTAGTTCACGCAATAGTGCAACAACCCAATATTGTTGGTTCGAACTTGTTGCTTTCCGTTTTTCTCCCCAATCGAGGCCGCTTAGACGAAATACCTCAGCTTGCTTAACGCCGTTGCCGTTTTTTTGGGCATCTGGGTGAGTTTTAAGTACGGATAAAGCCAATTCTTTGGCTCTGTTGCGCAATTCCGCTCCCTGATGCTGAAACTTATTCATTGATAGTGCTCCATGTGAAAAAAAAGAATATTAGCTCAACAGGGCAAAATACGCATTTTCAAAAACTTGCTATTGATGTTGGTAGTGTTGCCAGCGGATTAAACCGTAATGCAGTTTCCAGGTGATCCGGTGCCAGATGTGCGTAACGCATAGTCATTTTTATATCGTGGTGTCCGAGAATTTTTTGTAAGGCCAGAATGTTTCCACCCGACATAATGAAGTGCGCCGCAAACGTATGGCGCAGAACGTGTGTCAGTTGACCGCGAGGGAGCACGATAGACGTTTTTTCCATCACGGATAAAAATTGAAAATAGCAGTCTGTAAAGAAATTGAACCCATCAAGCGCCATGATCTCTTCGTAAAGCTCTTTACTGATAGGGATGCTTCTGTTTTTCTTCCCCTTCGTTCTTACAAAGGTAATTCGGTATTTGGTCACCTGTGAGCGGGTAAGATTTACGGCTTCACGCCAACGTGCGCCTGTGCTTAAGCATATCTTAACTACCAGTGCCAGAATTGGGTCCTGACGTTTGCAATCAGCCAGCAATTCAACAATCTGCTCATGGGTAAGCCATGCCATCTCTTTTTCTGCTATGGTGAATTTTCGCATGTTCTCCAGTGGGTTCGGATACGACCATTCGCCCAGACGGGATAGTTCGCTAAAAACACTACTTAGATAGCTTTGCTCCAGGTTAATGGTGACTGGGCTTGCTCCTTTCTTCCATTTCTCGCTGAAGTAGATCTCGCCTGTCAGGCGTTTATCTCGATAGTGGGCAAACATTTTAGAGGTGAGATCGGTTGCAAGAGGATTGCCCAGAGCGTCAACCATCAACAGCAATTTGTCATAGACATGCTGCCCAGCTGTCAGAGATTTACCATGTAGTTTGAACCATAGTTCAACCACGTCTTTCAGTGTTCGACGATCCACTGATTCACCCAGCCAGGGCTTTGCTTCGGTTTCTTCCATCGTGTGGCGCTCAAAAGCCAGAGCTTCGCCTTTGGTGGCGAATTGTTTACGCACACGACGCCCACTACGTCCGGCGGGGTAACATTCGCAAAGCCATTTTCCTGTGGTGAGTTTTCGTACTGCCATAAAAAATGCCCTCCAATAGAGAGCATTTTTACTGTATGTATAACCAGTGTCAATGTATGAAATCTTGCGACCATACATCTCACTGAAGCCATAATGAAGTTGGCTATTTTTTGCTATGTGAGTATGTAACTTTTGCGGTTAGCCTGCGGCTCATTGTTATATTAGGCGCAGATATAAAAGCAAAGTTTATCGTGAGTTTTTAGTACAGATTTTTTTGGATTTACTAATAGTTCCATCATTGCAAACAAATTTTCCATCGGAGGTACAGTGAGATACACCACCCTTTTTCCCAGAACAAGGATAATTTTTAGCATAGGTAGTTAGTGGGCTTAATAACAAAGAGCATGATAAAACCACAAAAAATACTTTACCAAGCATAGTTTCCTCCCGGTATTATCTAACATATTTAACTGTTAAACTTATAATTTTTCCAATAATTTCAACATCTTCTATCTTGCAGTCGAAGGCTCTGTTTCCACCTTCAACGAAGATTCTTCCACCGGGTAAACGAGTAATGTCGCGGATTGTTATCTCGCCATCAATACTTATTACCCATTTACCATCACGTATATCATCAAATTCTTTATCACAAATAAATTCAGAATTGTTATCTGTGATGACAAAAGGTTTTTTAAACGTAGAGGGTAGAAATCCCTTATCAAAAATATAAAAACCGTCTTCACGCAAGGCACCATCAGATAATACATATTTAGCAACTTCCATAGTATTTGTATTACCTGAAGTTTGCTTTGAACCATGTCCAGTTGTGAGCCAATTAAGCGAGGTGCCCGTTTCAAGGGCGCACTGGATTACCCATTCTGCTGGGAATGAGTCACGCATGTAGCGTGTGGCGAGTGTACTTTTAGAGATTCCTAAATGATCGCACAACGCCTGTCGAGTTTTGAATCCATAAGCTTCTACCATGCGCTCTATAGCGCCTCGTCCGCCTTTCTCCAAATTCATGGTCACTCCAAGTGAACTTTTATCTTGACGATTTCACTGTGCGATCGTATGTTTATGATGTTCACAAAATACAAACGATCCGTATTCGTCCTGATTAATCATCATTAAACGAGGAATGTTGCATCATGAGACCTAACATTTCAATCACTCTTACCACGCCTCATGTGACTATTGAACGCTATAGCGAGCTGACAGGGCTGTCCATCGATACCATCAATGACATGTTGGCTGACGGACGCCTTATCCGTCACCGTCTGCGCAAAGATAAAAAACGCGAAAAAGTGATGATCAACATAGCAGCCATGACCGTTGATGCGCTTTCAGAATGCAATCTAAACCTTAATTAGTTCGATTCTGAAATACATCAGAGGCATTGACCATGTTTGATTACCAAGTTTCCAAACATCCACATTTTGATGAAGCCTGTCGTGCATTCGCACTGCGCCACAACCTGGTGCAACTGGCAGAACGTGCAGGCATGAATGTGCAGATTCTGCGGAACAAGCTGAACCCAGCTCAACCTCATTTATTAACCGCACCAGACATCTGGCTGCTTACCGATCTGACTGAGGACTCAACACTGGTAGATGGTTTTCTGGCACAGATTCATTGTCTGCCATGTGTTCCGATTAATGAGGTGGCAAAAGAGAAACTGCCGCATTACGTCATGAGTGCAACTGCAGAGATAGGACGTGTCGCGGCAGGTGCGGTTTCTGGCGATGTAAAAACCAGTGCAGGCCGTCGTGATGCGATCAGCAGCATTAACTCTGTAACACGACTGATGGCGCTGGCTGCTGTTTCATTGCAGGCCCGTTTACAGGCTAATCCTGCGATGGCGAGTGCAGTTGATACCGTGACTGGCCTCGGTGCTTCATTCGGTTTGCTGTGAGGTGCTTATGCTGACGAAAGAACCATCATTTGCATCGCTGCTGGTAAAACAAAGTCCGGCAATGCACTACGGTCACGGCTGGATCATGGGGGAGGATGGTAAACGCTGGCATCCGTGCCGTTCACAAGATGAATTGCTGGCAGAACTATCTACGAAAAAACGGGGGAACAAATGGCTATTGAAGGCGCTGCGGCGACTGTTCCATTAAGCCCCGGTGAACGCCTGAGTGGACTTAATCACATAGCGGAATTAAGGGCGAAAGTTTTTGGCCTGAATATTGAGTCAGAGCTTGAGCGGTTTATTAAAGATATGCGTGATCCACGGGATATCAATAATGAACAAAATAAACGGGCACTGGCTGCTATATTCTTTATGGCAAAAATTCCGGCTGAACGTCATAGCATCAGCATTAATGAGCTGACCACTGACGAAAAGCGGGAGCTGATTAAAGCAATGAATCATTTTCGTGCAGTGGTGAGCTTATTTCCCAGACGGCTAACCATGCCGAATTAACCAACTAATGAAATTAATGGCGTAAACCCGCCGGGCATCCCTTTATCTAAATTCAGGAGAATTGATTATGCGTAATATTGAAACCCTCACGACTAAAACCGGACCGGATGACGCAGGGCTTAATATTTTACTGACAGAGGCTCGTCTGGAAGAACGCCGGGCAAGGGCTGAAGCAATGGCAGCTCGCCTTGATCGCCTGGCGTGTCATATCACATCCCGCCAGCTAAACCACGTCGAAGCGGCAGAACTGCTGCGTGTGACCGCTGAAGCAATCCAGAACGAAGCGCAGGAGATCCACTAATGGCTGATGCAATGGATCTCGTACAGCAGCGCGTTGAAGAAGAACGCCAGCGCCATATCCGTGCTGCCCGTGCCAAAACACCGGGCGTGTCTCGCGTGCTTTGTATTGAATGTGAAGCGCCAATTCCGCCAGCACGCCGCCGCGCCATTCCAGGAGTGCAGCTTTGCATTACCTGCCAGGAAATCGCAGAGCTGAAAGGTAAACATTACAACGGAGGTGCTGTATGAGCACCATCCTGAAATGGGCGGGAAATAAAACCGCCATTATGTCCGAACTGAAAAAATACCTTCCTGCTGGCCCGCGACTGGTTGAACCTTTCGCGGGTTCTTGTGCTGTGATGATGGCGACGGATTACCCCAGCTATCTGGTTGCGGATATTAATCCTGATTTAATCAACCTCTATAAAAAGATTGCCGCTGATTGCGAAGCGTTTATATCTCGTGCCAGAGTTTTATTTGAGGAAGCAAACAGTGAGCTGGCTTATTACAACATAAGACAGGAGTTTAATTACTCAACTGAAATTACTGATTTCATGAAGGCGATATATTTCCTGTATCTCAATCGTCACGGTTACCGTGGTTTATGTCGCTATAACAAGAGCGGGCATTTCAACATTCCCTACGGTAATTATAAAAATCCGTATTTCCCTGAAAAAGAAATTCGCGCATTTGCAGAGAAAGCCCCGCAGGCAACGTTTATCTGCACGAGCTTTGATGAAACGCTGGCGATGTTGAAGGCGGGGGATGTGGTGTATTGCGATCCGCCTTATGACGGTACGTTTTCCGGCTATCACACTGATGGTTTCACTGAAGATGACCAGTATCACCTGGCATCCGTTCTTGAACATCGAGCATCTGAAGGACATCCGGTCATTGTTTCTAACAGTGACACATCCCTGATCCGTTCGCTGTATCGCAATTTCACTCACTACTACATCAAGGCAAAACGCAGCATCGGCGTGTCGGCTGGCGAGAGTAAATCTGCAACAGAAATCATTGCTGTTTCCGGGGCGCGCTGCTGGGTGGGATTTGATCCTTCGCGTGGCGTGGATAGTTCTGCTGTGTACGAGGTGCGTGTATGAGTCATGCCGATATGAGCGACTCTAGCGGCTTTAACGAGGCCGCTGCAGCATTTTCATGGAACGGCCCGAAAAAGGCCATAAACCCTTATCTGGACCCGGCGGAAGTTGCGCCGGTTTCTGCGCTTTCAAACCTGATCACTCTGTATGCTGCCGATAACGAGCAGGAACAGCTGCGCCGCGAGGAATTGAGTGAACAGGTCTGGGAGCGTTATTTCTTTAATGAATCCCGTGATCCTGTCCAGCGCGAAATGGAGCAGGATAAGCTCATTAGTCGGGCAAAGCTGGCGCATGAGCAGCAGCGTTTTAACCCGGACATGGTCATTCTGGCGGACGTCAGCGCCCAGCCCACCCACATCAGCAAGCAGCTGATGCAAAGTATCGAATACTTCTGCAGCCTTGGCAGGCCAAAGGCTTATTCCCGCTATTTGCGTGAGACGATTAAGCCATGTCTGGAGCGACTGGATTGTGTACGCGACAGTCAGCTATCTACTTCTTTCCGTTTTATGGCAAGCCATCAAGGGCTGGAGGGCCTGCTGATCCTGCCTGAAATGAGTCAGGATCAGGTGAAACGCCTGTCCACCCTGGTAGCTGCGCATATGAGCATGTGTCTTGAGGCCGCTTGTGGTGATTTGTATACCAACGATGACGTAAAGCCAGAAGAAATCCGCAAGACATGGGAAAAGGTGGCAGCGGAAACCCTGCGTCTGGATGTTATCCCGCCTGCGTTTGAGAAACTTCGTCGGAAAAGAAACCGCCGCAAACCTGTGCCCTATGAACTCATTCCGGGTTCGCTGGCACGTATGCTTTGCGCCGACTGGTGGTATCGAAAATTGTGGAAGATGCGTTGCGAATGGCGGGAAGAGCAGTTGCGTGCTGTCTGTCTGGTCAGCAAAAAAGCATCTCCCTATGTCAGCTATGAAGCAGTGACGCATAAACGTGAGCAGCGCCGCAAGTCGCTGGAGTTTTTCCGTTCTCATGAACTGGTGAACGAAGACGGAGACACGCTGGATATGGAAGATGTGGTAAACGCCAGCAGCAGCAACCCGGCACATCGCCGCAATGAGATGATGGCCTGCGTTAAAGGTCTGGAGCTTATCGCGGAAATGCGCGGTGACTGCGCCGTTTTCTACACCATCACATGTCCGTCACGTTTCCATTCCACGCTCAATAACGGCAGGCCCAACCCGACCTGGACAAATGCGACGGTAAGACAAAGCAGCGATTATCTGGTCGGCATGTTTGCTGCATTTCGTAAGGCGATGCACAAAACCGGGTTGCGCTGGTATGGCGTACGGGTGGCTGAGCCGCACCATGACGGTACTGTGCACTGGCATCTCATGTGTTTCATGCGCAAAAAAGACCGCCGCGCCATTACTGCATTGTTGCGTAAGTTTGCCATCCGTGAAGACCGCGAGGAGCTGGGCAATAACACGGGCCCACGCTTTAAGTCTGAGCTGATAAACCCACGCAAAGGAACGCCGACAAGCTACATCGCAAAATACATCAGTAAGAACATTGACGGGCGTGGTCTGGCTAACGAGATCAGCAAGGAAACGGGTAAATCCCTGCGTGATAACGCCGAATACGTTAATGCCTGGGCGTCTCTGCATCGTGTTCAGCAGTTCCGCTTCTTTGGTATTCCGGGGCGCCAGGCTTACCGTGAACTTCGCTTGCTGGCTGGTCAGGCGGCAAGGCAACAGGGTGACAAAAAAGCAGGTGCGCCGGTACTGGATAACCCGCGCCTTGATGCCATCCTGGCTGCTGCTGATGCTGGTTGTTTTGCCACCTACATCATGAAGCAGGGCGGCGTACTGGTTCCCCGCAAATATCACCTCATCAGAACCGCTTATGAAATCAACGAAGAGCCAACCGCCTATGGCGATCACGGTATTCGTATTTATGGCATCTGGTCACCCATTGCAGAGGGCAAGATCTGCACTCATGCAGTGAAGTGGAAAATGGTTCGTAAGGCCGTTGACGTTCAGGAGGCGGCAGCCGACCAGGGCGCTTGCGCCCCTTGGACTCGTGGCAATAACTGTCCCCTTGCTGAAAATTTGAACCAACAGGAGAAAGATAAATCAGCTGATGGGGACACCAGAACGGATATTACCCGCATGGATGACAAGGCGTTGCACGATTATCTGCACAGTATGAGCAAAAAAGAGCGCCGGGAACTGGCAGCAAGGTTACGCCTGGTTAAGCCGAAACGGCGTAAAGACTACAAACAGCGAATTACAGATCATCAGCGACAGCAGCTCGTCTATGAACTGAAGTCCAGAGGATTTGATGGCAGCGAGAAAGAGGTCGATTTACTCCTTCGCGGTGGCAGTATTCCGTCAGGAGCAGGCCTGCGTATCTTCTATCGGAACCAGCGTTTGCAGGAAGATGATAAGTGGCGAAACCTGTATTAATTACGCGGGTTAACAATTCGTGCTCTTAATAATACCAGGCATATCAGGCTGATGAACGTAAAAAAACGTTTTACATCAGTAAGATTATTATATACTGTAAATATAAACAGTGATTATATATACAGTATTGCTTTGGTGTCATAGGAGGAAAGATGCAGGACTATTTTTTGGAGTCTTTGAAGCTCCAGCGCATTGATTTTTTTCTTAAGCTTGTAGCGGCTAGTGAGTGTAGTGATGAAGAGAAGGGGCTGGCTCTGCAGTGGGTTTCTGAACTGACAGATGAACTCATGGCAAAAATCAGAACCCACGAATACAACCGCTCAATGGATGTCATCAGCTGAGGTGACTTTTATGCGCATTGAAATAATGATCGATAAAGAGCAGAAGATTAGCCAGTCTACACTGGACGCCCTTGAATCCGAGCTTTACCGCAATCTGCGCCCCCTGTATCCCAAAACGGTAATTCGTATTCGCAAAGGTAGCTCTAACGGTGTGGAACTGACCGGACTGCAACTGGACGAAGAAAGAAAACAAGTGATGAAAATTATGCAGAAGGTGTGGGAAGACGACAGCTGGCTGCATTAAGAAACGTTGCTGGCGTCTGAACTTGTTTCTGGCGTCAGCAAGGTTGAACAACGAGCCCTTGCGAGGCGTTAGCTCTGTAGTGCATGTCTATGCCGCATGAGATCGCATGATCGTTTGAGGATCGTTTTTGCTAAGGCCCGCCAGAACTGGCGGGCTTTTGCGTAGATCATGCACCTGCATGAAAACCACTACATAAAGCGGGCAGGCGTGGCGGGGATACGAGCGCGCGCTGACATCGTTAAGTATTGACATATCAGATGTTTAAATAGGAAAATTACCAAAATCCAGAAAAAAGAAAAGAATATGAAGAAGTTAACTGCGAGACAAAGAGAGATTGACGTAAAACGCTCGATAAAGTTACGACAAGGGCGTGCTAAAGTTAGAAAAAAAGGTAAATCATTTCACTATAATGTTGAATGGCGTAAGGCTAACTATTGGATTGAAGAACAATCAAAAAATGGATTAGATGTACAATTTGTAAGTAAAAAAAAGAAAGGGTTAATTCTAACTTTACCTTCTGAAATGAATTTTTCTACACACTACGATGTTACTGTTCAGCATATTAATGCGATTCGAATGTTATCAGAGAGAAAAGGATTGCCTAATGCAGGTTATCAATTAGCATCTGTTAATTTTTGTAATTTGAAGAAAATATCGACATCTGCAGCTCTTGTGTTAACTGCAGAGTTATCTAAATGGGATGATGCTATTAGGCAGAGGTTGACTCCAAAAATAGACGGTTGGGATAAAAATGTTCTACGTAATTTCTATGAATTGGGGTTCTTTGATTTATTCAAAAAAAGCAGGGATATAAAATTAAATTTTAATGATGAGTATTCAAAAATAAAAGGTAAGCGATTTGTAAAATATCTTAAAGGAAAGTGTGGGGAAATTAAGAAAACAAAAGTATTAAAAGAGGAGATTATTAAATTAGTTGGTGAGTCTATTGAAAAATGGACTTTCTTACATGGGGGCCTAAGTGAGGCTATTACCAATGTTTCTCATCATGCATATCCTTCTGATTGCGGATATAAAGAATATGATAAGAACTGGTATCTAACAGGATCTTATCATTTAGAAAGTAAGGAATTGAAGATAGTTTTTTATGATCAGGGTGTTGGTATCCCTAAAACTTTACCTGCATCAAAAGTTTGGGAAAAGGCATTAAATGTATTAGCATCAATTCCTGTATTGGAGCGATATCGTGATGAAGCACTCTTGAAAGCTGCGGTAGAGTTGGATAGGACAAGTACAGAAGAGGGAGATCGTGGTAAAGGCCTACAGGATCTACTTGAGTTTATTAAACAAAGAGAAAATGGTTATTTATCAATCATGAGCCTTAAGGGACTTTATAAACACTCAATGAATCAAGGTAATACAAAAATAAAAACTAAGAGTTTTGCATCCCCAATCTATGGTACACTAATAACTTGGAGTGTATCTCTTGATTGAGATGGAGGTTTAATATGAAAAATCTAGAAATTAATATAGGGAAAGAGTTTTCTTCTACTCCTTCAGGACGTTTCTATTCTGATATGACAGATAGCAGCGGCGAACAGTTTAGAGAGGAGCTTTTATGGCCTCGCTTACAGTTGCTTAAAGAAAAGCAAAAGATCGACATTATTTTGGATGATGACGTTGAAGGTTATGGTTCTTCTTTCCTCGTTGAAGGTTTTGCCGGTATAGTAAAATATGGATATATGGATAAACAACAACTATTAAGTAAACTTGAGTTAATTCAGAGAGATCCTGATTTTGCTTTGTTTAAGAGAAAAATAATACAATATATTAACGAGGCAGTGTTTGATTCAAAGGTTTATGAAAGTACCAAACCTATTTATTTGTCTAAGTTGTTGACGCAAAAAACACGTAAGGAGTAAAGCAAATGGAGCCCAATTATAATTATCATTATATGATGAGTAATAATGAGCTTTATTTTAGGGCGGGTTATGATGCTCAGCAATATGGGGTTGTTTTTTCTCATTCGGCTGTTGATAATGTCGACTTGATACATATTATCAATGGTGGTTTTTCATCTGTTGCAGAAGCTATTAGTAACTCAGGAAACACCACACTTTCTGATGGGATTATACTTGCATTAGCAGGTGCGTTGAGTGCTTTTTTCTTTAATTTGATTCAAAAAGGAATTGACGCTAAGGCAAAACGTCTCACCAAATCTGGTGAAGCAATGTTATCCTTGATAAATGAATTGGAGGATATTGCAGTACGTTATTGGGTCAGAGGGCACGATTCATCTTGTGCTGATAATGAAAGCAATATTTGTGATGAGATTAATATCAAAGCCATGTTAATGACCTTGGATAAAAATATTAGGTTTATGGTTGATAATTTACCGTTAAAAAACAAGTCTTTAAATAAAAATAAGCTGGAGAAATTTTCTTCTGATATTTATGATTTGGCATCTGGTGAAGATTTCGAAGCAGAGGTTAGGCCTCCCAATAAAACAAAGGCCTTTGCTATATCGAAAAAATGTAGTGAAGCAAAAGCCATCATTCTTGGTTTGATTTAAAAACGGTAATCCTCAAAGTTAATTACTGTTATGTTTAACCAAATATTTAGCTCTGTTATTCTTTTCTGAAGAATTTCTAATTCATTTTTTACGAATACTTTGGCAGCTTTCTCCACATCCCCAAACCCCCCAACATTATTAGGCATTATCCCCATCATTTGCGGCGGCACTCGGTGTGCTGCCATCATGTCATCGCGGCTGACATTTTTGATATTCAGAAATTCATCCTTCGCCGCGACTTCTGACAGAGGAATGATCTGAAGCCCGTCCTTTTTGCCGTTAGGCGAGTACATAAACAGATTGCGGAAGTTGCCAGGGCCTTTGGCGCTTTTCATCGCATTGCGGAGGTTGTTCACATCCTCCTGGTTTTGCGCGGCATCGGTCATGTACATGATAAAGCCCGCATGACTGCCGTTAATGTAATACTTGCGACGGAACAGCGTGGCGGACTCGTTGAGCAGGGCAGACGGAATGGCAGAAAGATAACCGGGCAGGCCGTAGATCTCCTGATTAATATCCGGTTCCATTAGGTGAAAAATGCTGCCTTTCGTGAACTGATACGGTTGCGTGGTCATGCCGTATTGCACAAACCAGTAGGTATCCAGATCTAATCCGCGTCGGGTGTATTTTGCCAGGGCAGGTTCAAGGGCGATCACTTCACCGAAGCGGTTCGTGCGTTTCTCTAGGTAGGCGTTACCAAATACCAGATAGTCCTGCACAAAACGTGAAAACGCCTGCTGGCTGAGCAGCGGATGAGGGATGTAGGTGCTGGTCAGTATGTTGCACTTTACGGCAATCGGTGAGCTGTGGTGCACGGCGGCGCGAAAGGTTCGCGCCAGCCCGTCGAAACTCACTGGTGGCTCATACCAGCGGTCCATCTGTACGCATTCCACATAGTCCAGTAATTCGCGGCGGTCCAGAACAGGAACGGGATCACCGAAGCTGAATGCTTCGGCTGAAGTTTGGTTTTTATGCAGGATCTGATTCGTCGCCGCAGCGCGGTTTTTCTTACTCTTTCCCATCAAAAAATCTCCACAATATTGCTGGTATTGGCGGACTCGCCCTGCAGCGGTTCGTTAAACAGTGCGTGCATTGTTGCCCAGGCCAGATCGGCATGGCTGGCTTCTTCGCTGCGGCTGGCTTCATAGGTTGGGCGGTTGCCGCTGGCGGTGGTGGCGCGACGGATTGCCATAAATGACTACGCTATGTCGGTGTGTCCGGCGTCAAACTCCAGACGACGGTGACTGATAATGTCGTAGGCCTTGAGTACCAGGGCGTTTTTAACGTTGGGGTTGTAGACAAACTCCCGGACGGCTGGAAAAAACGCTTTCACGTTCTCGTAAACCCCGTGGCCGACACCTGTCGAGTCGATGCCGATGTAGGTCACGTTGTACTGCTCGGTCAGTTTTTTGATGGCGTCAGCCTGGGCGCGGAAGTCCATCCCGCGCCACTGGTGACGCTCAAGAATGCGGAACTTACCACCCGGCACGGCTGGCGGTGCCACCACCACGCATCCGGCACTGTCGCCGTTCTGCGTACCTTTTGCCGGGTCATAACCGATCCACACTTCGCGCCAGCCAAACGGGCGCAGGGCCAGAGCATGAAAGTCGGTCCAGACTTCCCAACTGTCCACCATGCACGCCTGCAGCTCGCTGAGCGGAAACACGGACGCGAGATCGTCCACAAACTCGCACATCAGCAGGTTCTGGTATTCGTCCGGGCTGTACTCCATGCGCAACTGGTCAAGGTCGAACAGGTTGCAGCCGCCGCGCACCGCATCTTCCACGGTGACTATCTGGCGGTATTGCCCGTCTGCGCACAGCAGGCCGGGGGCCAGATTGCTGTGGGACAGGTCGATGTCCACCTTGTCAGCTTTGTTGCGTCCACGGTTGAACAGCGCACCGGACCAGAACGGATAAGCACTGTGGGTCAGGCTGGATGGCGTGGAAAAATAGGTTTGTCGCCATTTCTTGTGAATAGCCATCCCGGAAGCCACTTTGCGCAGCTCCTGGAATTTCGGTATCCAGAAATATTCATCCAGATACAGGTTGCCGTGGTAACTCTGGGCCGTGCGGGCATTGGTGCCGAGGAAGTAAAGCGTGGCTCCGTTAGGAAGCACCATCGGATCGCCTTTCAGCTCCACCTCGACTTCTTTGGCGAAGTCTATGATGTACTGCTTAAAGACGTGAGCCTGTGCCTTGCTGGCGGAAAGAAAAATCTGGTTACGTCCGGTAAGCAGAGCGTCAATCAGGGCTTCACGGGCAAAGTAAAAGGTCGCGCCGATCTGGCGTGACTTCAGCAGGTTGCGGATGCGGTTGGTTTTTCCGGCTTCCCACCAGTGGCGCTGGTAGTTGAACATGGAGGAATGGAAGATTTCTTCCAGCTTCTCAATCTGCTCATCGGTGAAAACATTCTTTTCCGGCTGACGGCGCGGGCCTTTGTTGCGGTTGGCGACGTTAGGGTTTAAGTCGGCTTCGTTGCCGCCATTGTTAAACTTGCCGATCCGCGCGTGGCGCTCCGACTGGCGCGCCAGCAGGTCAATCTCTTTGAAATCTTTCCCTTCTTTGTGCTCCTTCATGATGAGCTGGCAGTAGCGTGCGGCGGTGGTGAGCTGCATCTGATCCAGCGGCCCATAGTCACCCCACTTGTCGCGTTTTTTCCAGCTGTGAACGGTTGCAACTTTCTCCCCCAGCATTTCAGCAATGCGGGCTACGCGGTATCCCTGAAAGTACAGCAGCATGGCCTGCCGACGGGGATCGAGATCTGCGGGTGTCAGTGTGGTGTTCATGGCACAAACCTACAGCCTTGAATGAAGGCTTTCCCCGCCTGCGGTTTGTGTGGTTGTCGGTACAAATACCGCGCATTGTTTCACTGCCCCCATCACCGCAACCATAAGGCTCCAGTAAGTTTTTTCTAACGGAGCACGGCTCATGACAGTGAAAGCAAAGCGTTTTCGCATCGGGGTGGAAGGTGCCACCACCGACGGACGCGAAATCCAGCGTGAATGGCTGGAACAGATGGCAGCCAGCTACAACCCGGCGGTGTACACCGCGCTGATTAACCTTGAGCACATCAAGTCTTATCTGCCGGACAGCACCTTTAACCGCTACGGCAAGGTGACGGCGCTGTTTGCTGAAGAAATCACGGAAGGTCCGCTGGCAGGCAAGATGGCGCTGTATGCCGATGTTGAGCCAACGGAGTCCCTGGTGGAGCTGGTGAAAAAAGGCCAGAAATTATTCACCTCTATGGAAGTCAGCCCGAAGTTCGCTGATACGGGCAAAGCCTACCTGGTTGGCCTGGCCGCCACTGATGATCCAGCCAGTCTGGGTACGGAAATGCTGACATTCAGCGCCAGTGCAGCCCATAACCCGCTGGCAAACCGCAAGCAGAATCCCGCCAATCTTTTTACCGCTGCAGAGGAAACGGTGATCGAACTGGAAGAAGTCCAGGACGAAAAACCATCCCTGTTTGCCCGTGTCACGGCGCTGTTCACCAAAAAAGAGCAGTCCGATGATGCCCGGTTCTCTGATGTGCATAAGGCCGTGGAGCTGGTCGCCACTGAGCAGCAAAACCTGAGTGCGCGCACCGAAAAATCCCTGTCTGAACAGGAAGAACGCCTGTCTGAGCTGGAGACAGCCCTGCAGGCACAGCTGACCGCCTTTAACGAACTGGTGGACAAGTTGAGCCATGAAGACAGCCGCCAGGACTACCGCCAGCGTGCAACAGGCGGTAACGCCCCCGCTGACACTCTGACCAATTGCTGATGGAGCACAAAACCTGATGAAGAAGAATACCCGCTTTGCTTTTAACGCTTACCTGCAGCAGCTGGCGCGTCTGAACGGTGTGGCAGTTGAAGAACTGTCCAGCAAATTCACCGTAGAGCCGTCTGTACAGCAGACGCTGGAAGACCAGATCCAGCAGTCCGCCGCTTTCCTGACGCTGATTAACGTCACGCCAGTGACTGAGCAGTCCGGTCAGCTGCTGGGGCTGGGTGTTGGCAGCACCATTGCCGGAACCACTGACACCACCGCGAAAGAGCGTGAACCTGTCGATCCGACGCTGATGGTCGATGTGGAATACAAATGCGAGCAAACCAACTTTGACACGGTACTGACCTACGCGAAGCTGGACCTGTGGGCGAAGTTTCAGGATTTTCAGGTGCGTATCCGTGACGCCATCGTGAAACGTCAGGCACTGGACCGCATCATGATCGGCTTTAACGGCGTGAAGCGTGCGAAAACCTCCAACCGTAGCGAAAACCCGCTACTGCAGGATGTGAATAAAGGCTGGCTGCAGAAAATCCGTGAGGATGCACCGGATCACGTCATGGGCAGCACCACCACGGGCGGTGAAACCACACCGGGTGCGGTGAAAGTCGGGAAAGGGGGCGAATATGCCAACCTGGACGCCGTAGTGATGGATGCCGTCAGTGAGCTTATCGACGTTGTCTACCAGGACGATGACGATCTGGTGGTGATTTGCGGGCGTGAACTGCTGTCTGACAAGTATTTCCCGCTGGTCAACAAAGAGCAGGAAAACAGTGAAAAACTGGCTGCCGATATGATCATCAGTCAGAAACGCATGGGTGGCCTGCAGGCGGTGCGTGCGCCGTTCTTCCCGCCGAATGCGCTGCTGATCACCCGTCTGGATAACCTGTCCATCTACTGGCAGGAAGATACCCGCCGCCGTTCAGTTATCGACAACCCGAAACGTGACCGGATTGAAAACTTTGAATCCGTTAACGAAGCCTATGTGGTTGAGGACTATCGCTGCGCTGCACTGGTGGAAAACATCCAGATTGGTGACTTCAGCGCCGCCGCAGCAGAAACCGGAGCGTAATTCATGAGCCTGAGTCCCGCACGGCAGCATCGCCTGCGCGTTCAGGCTGAACAGGCCGCTCGCGAGGGGGGCAGTGTTCGCCACGCGTCGGGCTATGACCTGATGCTGCTGCAACTGGCGGAAGACCGCCGCCGTCTCAAGGGCGTTCAGTCCACGGTCAAAAAAGCGGAAATCAAGGTGGAGCTGCTGCCGAAGTACGCCGCCTGGGCGGAGGGCGTCCTGGCTGCCGGAGGCGCTCAACAGGATGACGTGCTGATGTACGTGATGCTGTGGCGCATTGATGCCGGAGATTATGCCGGGGCGCTGGAGATCGGGCGTCATGCCCTGCGTCATGGCTGGGTGATGCCGCTGGGTAACCGCAACGTGCAGACCGTGCTGGCAGAGGAAATGGCAGATGCAGCGCAGAGCGCAATGCTTGCCGCCACCGACTTTGATGCCGATCTGTTGCTGCAGACGCTGGAGCTGACAGACGGTCTGGATATGCCGGACCAGTCACGGGCGCGTCTGCATAAAGCGATTGGCGCTGTCCTGAGTGAAAGCAATCCGGCTGTCGCTCAAACGGGTGGATGAATCCCTGTCCGGTATGTTCGGTGATCTCAGTACGCAACTGAATAATCTGCAGGACACGGCAACATCTGCCTTAAGTGATATCAGTAAAACGGTGGGAGGGCTGCTGTCGTGAATTTCAGCTCTGAACTGCTTAACAAAGGCAACAAAACTCCCGCATTCAGCATCAGTATTGAGGGCAGGGATATCACTACTGTGCTGGATAACCGTCTGATGAGTCTGACGCTGACGGACAATCGGGGCTTTGAAGCGGACCAGCTTGATCTGGAGCTGGACGACGCCGACGGAAAAATCGTGCTGCCGCGCCGTGGTGCGGTCATCACGCTGGCGCTGGGCTGGAAGGGGCAGCCGCTTTTCCCGAAAGGGGCATTCACGGTGGACGAGATTGAACACACCGGCGCACCGGATCGCCTGACTATCCGGGCGCGAAGTGCTGATTTTAGGGAAACGCTGAATACCCGCCGTGAAAAATCGTGGCACAAGACCACTGTCGGGGAAGTGGTGAAGGAAATAGCCGCGCGTCATAAGCTGAAGATGGCACTGGGTAAAGACCTGTCGGATAAGCCCGTGGAGCATATAGACCAGACTAATGAGAGTGACGGCAGTTTTCTGATGCGGCTGGCGCGCCAGTACGGTGCCATCGCGTCGGTGAAAAATGGCAATCTGTTATTCATCCGGCAGGGACAGGGCAAAAGCGCCAGCGGTAAACCACTGCCGGTGATCTCAATCACACGTAAGGACGGCGACAGTCACCGCTTTACCCTGGCAGATCGCGGAGCCTACACGGGCGTAATTGCCAGTTGGTTGCATACCCGCGAACCCGAGAAGAAAGAAAGCACCACGGTGAAGCGTAAGCGCAGGACTAAGAAGCAGAAGAAAGAGCCGGAAGCGAAGCAGGGCGATTACCTGGTGGGTACGGATGAAAACGTGCTGGTACTTAATCGCACTTATGCCAACCGGAGCAACGCCGAACGGGCAGCGAAAATGCAGTGGGAACGCCTGCAACGCGGCGTTGCATCATTCTCGCTACAACTGGCGGAAGGGCGGGCAGATCTCTACACAGAAATGCCTGTGAAGGTCAGTGGCTTTAAACAGCCGATAGATGATGCGGAATGGACCATTACGACTCTGACGCATACCGTCAGCCCCGATAACGGTTTTACAACCAGTCTGGAGCTTGAAGTGAGGATTGATGATTTCGAAATGGAATGATTCTTCGCAATGGAGAACTTTTAAGTTTGCAAAATGGAATAATGCGGTATCATTATTGTGAATTTAGCAAAAATGGGGAGAACTCGAAAAATGATGATTTGCCCACTGTGTGGAAGTGCCGCCCATACTCGCAGCAGTTTTCAGGTATCTTCATTGACCAAAGAGCGTTACAACCAGTGCCAGAACATTAACTGCAGCCATACTTTTGTTACCCATGAAACTTTTGTTCGTTCGATTGCAACGCCAAAAGAGTCAAATCCGGTTCAGCCGCATCCAATGAAATCAGGACAGGTGGCGCTCTCTCTTTGACGCTGCCGCCATTTTGTCGCCATCGTTAAAAAACAGTGTTTCTAACATCATGATTTTAAACGGCATAAATTTCAGGCAACAAAAAACCCATCAACCTTGAACCGAAATGGCGGGGTTGATGGGCTCCACAAAATGGGGACATCAAAGAAAAGCAGTGGCACTAATTAAGACTGATGCCCCGAGGAAAAGTTCTGCGGTTGTACAAAAAAATTTCATTTTTGGGGCAACTTCAGTTTTATCCGAGTCCTGGCCATACCATTACGATGATTGTCCCTGCCAGCGTCAGCAGTACGTTAGCTATTGCATAAGTGCCCGCATAACCTAAGGCCGGGATGTTGCTGCGCGCAGTGTCGCTGATGATCTCCATTGCCGGAGCACAAGTACGTGCGCCCATCATTGCACCGAATAACAGCGCGCGGTTCATGCGCAGCACATAAGCGCCAAACAGGAAGCAAATAACAACGGGCACCAGGCTGACAATTAACCCGGCAATCAACATCTGACCGCCAATCGCACCCAGGCCGTTATTGATGCCACTACCGGCGCTTAAACCCACGCCCGCCATAAATACCATCAAACCGAACTCTTTCACCATGCTTAACGCGCCCTGGGGAATATAGCCGAAGGTCGGGTGGTTCGCTCGCATAAAGCCCAGCATAATACCAGCGAATAACAATCCGGCGGCGTTACCCATGCCGAAGCTGAATGTGCTGAACTGGAAGGTGATCATCCCGATCATCAGACCGATGACAAAGAACGCGCAGAATGCCAGTAGATCGGTAACCTGGCTGTGAATCGAGATAAAGCCGATGCGATCGGCGATGGTTTTCACGCGACGGGCATCGCCGCTCACCTGCAATACATCGCCTTTATTAAGCACCACGTTATCGTCGATCGGCATTTCGATCTGGCTGCGGATGACGCGGTTAAGGAAACAACCGTGATCGGTCAGCTTCAGTTGTGCCAGGCGTTTACCGACAGCGTTATGGTTTTTGACGACCACCTCTTCAGTGACGATACGCATGTCGAGAAGATCTCGATCAAAAACTTCTTTACCGTTACGGAAGCTGGGATCGAGTCGGGCGTGGGCGTCGGGATATCCTACCAACGCTATTTCATCGCCCATCTGTAGCACGGCGTCACCATCCGGATTTGCCAGAATCCCGTTACGACGAATACGTTCAATGTAGCAACCGGTTTGTCGATAAATACCCAGTTCGCGCAAGTTTTTGCCATCGGCCCAGGCGACCAGTTCCGGCCCGACGCGGTAGGCGCGAATGACCGGCAGATAGACTTTACGGCTGGCGTCGGTATCCAGACCCCGTTCACGAGCGATTTGTTGGGCGCTGGTTTGTAAGTCCTGATGCTGCAACTTAGGCAAGTAACGCGCACCGACAATCAAACTCACCAGGCCAATCAAATAGGTTAATGCATACCCGAGGCTTAAATTATCCAGTGCCGCAGAGAGCTGCCCGCTTTCTATTCCTGAGTGGCGTAAGGTATCGCCCGCACCAACCAAAACCGGTGTTGATGTCATTGAACCAGCCAACATACCGGCCGTCAGGCCGATGTCCCAGCCAAACAACTTACCCAGTCCTAAGGCGATCAGCAGTGCACTACCGACCATTACCAGGGCTAACATTAGGTAATTTTTCCCATCGCGGAAAAAAATGGAAAAAAAGTTGGGTCCGGCTTCGACCCCGACGCAGAAAATAAACAGCATAAAGCCAAGATTAAGCGCGTCGGTGTTAATACTGAAATGTTGTTGACCTAATAACAGTGATACGACTAAAACGCCAATGGAATTACCCAGTTGGATTGAACCAAGTCGTAATTTTCCGAGACATAGTCCAAGCGCGAGGACCACGAATAATAACAGAATGTAATTCCCATTTAACAATTCGGCGACGTTTATATTCACGGAGACTAACTTCTTGTTTACGAGTAAGCTGTTGAAAGAAATGGTAATTTAAGATAATGTTTTTACCTGAATTCAGAGCGCAGATTCATTCAGCGCACTTAATCAATAGTAAAGTAACAATATATTTTACTAGTGTAATCACATTAGATACCAACGGCTATAAGAATTGTGTTGGCCTATATTAGCATGGAATGCGAAGCGGCTTTATCTTACTGAGCGCCACACCGGCGAAAAATGTGTTCGATAGAGGCAGTGTCAGGAGGAACATGTGAAACATAAACAACATTGGGCGGGGGCAATTTGCTGTTTTGTCCTCTTTATTGTGGTGTGCCTTTTTCTGGCGACACATATGAAGGGAGCTTTTCGGGCTGCCGGGCACCCTGAAATCGGCTTACTGTTTTTCATTCTTCCTGGGGCTGTAGCCAGCTTTTTTTCGCGGCGTAGAGAAGTCCTTAAACCACTGTTTGGCGCAATGCTGGCAGCACCGTGTTCTATGTTAATTATGCGTCTGTTTTTTTCACCATCACGCTCATTCTGGCAGGAGCTGGCGTGGTTGTTGAGTGCCGTCTTCTGGTGTGCGCTGGGCGCATTATGTTTTTTGTTTATCAGTAGCTTGTTCAGGCCGCAACACAGAAAAAATCAATAAAGCCCTCAAACAGAGAGGGCTTATCCGGTAATCAGGCGTCAAGATTCTCTTTCACCCAGGCAGCAAAATCGGTATAGCCACCGATGTGTTGCTGATCGACAAAAATCTGCGGTACGGTTTCTACCGGCTTGCCAGCTTTCTGTTGCAGATCCTCTTTAGTGATCCCTTCAGTACGAATATCCACATACTGATAGTGAAAATCATCGTGTTCATTACTTAACTTTTCTGCCAAATCTTTGGCACGCACGCAGTAAGGGCAACCCGGACGACCGAAAATAACGGTTTGCATTGGCTTTCTCCATTTATCTCTCATGTGTGCATGATCACGCCAAATCTTATTCGCTGAAAGTAGGTTTAACCTGTTGCATTGATTGCTTAAAGCTATAACTGTTAAGCACAACGCGGCGAAAGGTTTTAAACTAGCAGCTCACTTTGCAGAGGGAAGTTTATGCGCGCGATCGGTAAATTGCCTAAAAGCGTGTTGATACTGGAATTTATTGGAATGATGTTACTGGCGGCGGCGCTGCTGTCGATAAGTGACAACTTTTCGCTTCCAGCGCCGTTTTCTACGCCAGAAGCGCAAATTCTGATGATTTTTCTCGGTGTTTTGCTCATGCTTCCCGCTGCGGTGGTGGTTATTCTTCAGGTGGCAAAACGGCTGGCCCCGCAACTGATGAACCTATCTCCGCTGAACAGCGTGAGGCGATTATCAACAGCGCCCGCGCGACCTCCAGTTCCAGCTTTTTGCAGTGCAGCAGCATTATTCGCATTACCGATCCCGCATTGCGTGAAGCCCTGGTGCCGCTGACCGGTGGGCAAAAACACGTTGCGCAAGCGGCGGAGTTCTGGGTGTTTTGCGCCGACTTTAACCGTCATTTGCAGATCTGCCCGGATGCTCAACTCGGCCTGGCTGAACAGTTGTTGCTCGGTGTTGTTGATACAGCGATGATGGCACAAAACGCCTTAACCGCAGCGGAATCGTTGGGGTTGGGCGGTGTATATATTGGCGGCCTGCGCAATAACATTGAAGCGGTGACGGAACTGCTGAAATTACCAAAGCATGTTCTGCCGCTGTTTGGCCTGTGTCTCGGCTGGCCTGCGGATAACCCGGATCTCAAGCCGCGTTTACCGGCCTCCATTTTGGTACATGAAAACAGCTACCAGTCGCTGGATAAAGATGCTCTGGCGCAGTATGACGAGCAACTGGCGGAATATTATCTTACCCGTGGCAGCAATAATCGCCGGGATACCTGGAGCGATCATATTCGGCGGACGATTATCAAAGAAAGCCGTCCTTTTATTCTCGATTATTTGCATAAACAAGGTTGGGCGACGCGCTAAAACCGTTACGGCGATGTATTATACGCGGGCTTTTGACCAGGTCTGACAGAGAGGTGCAGGGTGAAAATTGCCATATTGTCCCGGGATGGAACGCTCTATTCGTGTAAGCGGCTGCGTGAAGCCGCCATACAGCGTGGTCACCTGGTTGAAATTCTCGATCCGCTTTCTTGCTACATGAACATTAATCCTGCGGCGTCTTCCATTCACTATAAAGGCCGCAAACTCCCCCATTTTGACGCAGTGATCCCACGCATTGGCACCGCCATTACCTTTTATGGGACGGCGGCGCTGCGCCAGTTCGAAATGCTGGGCAGTTATCCGCTGAACGAATCGGTCGCGATTGCCCGGGCGCGTGACAAATTGCGTTCAATGCAACTGCTGGCGCGTCAGGGCATTGACCTGCCTGTCACGGGGATTGCGCATTCGCCGGATGATACCAGCGACTTAATCGATATGGTCGGTGGTGCGCCGCTGGTGGTTAAGCTGGTCGAAGGCACGCAGGGAATTGGTGTGGTGCTGGCGGAAACGCGCCAGGCGGCAGAAAGCGTGATTGATGCTTTTCGCGGCCTGAACGCTCATATTCTGGTGCAGGAATATATAAAAGAGGCGCAAGGGTGCGATATCCGCTGTCTGGTCGTCGGTGATGAAGTTGTCGCGGCGATTGAACGGCGGGCGAAAGAGGGCGATTTTCGCTCCAATTTGCACCGTGGCGGCGCGGCAAGCATCGCCAGTATCACGCCGAAAGAGCGTGAAATCGCCATCAAAGCTGCGCGAACGATGGCGCTGGATGTTGCCGGTGTGGATATTCTGCGTGCCAATCGCGGGCCGTTGGTGATGGAGGTGAATGCGTCGCCGGGGCTGGAAGGAATAGAAAAAACCACCGGTATCGACATTGCGGGTAAAATGATCCGCTGGATCGAACGCCACGCCACAGCAGAATATTGCCTGAAAACGGGTGGTTAGTCGCAATTACATTACTGATCATGGTTTTGCCTGCGCTTTTTGCGTAAGCTGTGCCAGTCTTTTTATCGGAAGAGGTTGTACAAAATTATGACATCGCTGGTCGTTCCTGGTCTGGATACGTTGCGTCAATGGCTCGATGACCTGGGGATGAGTTTTTTTGAATGTGATAACTGTCAGGCTTTGCATCTGCCCCATATGCAGAATTTCGACGGGGTCTTTGATGCCAAAATCGACCTGATTGATAACACAATCCTGTTTTCTGCCATGGCGGAAGTCAGGCCTTCAGCCGTGTTGCCGCTGGCGGCGGATTTATCAGCCATCAATGCCAGCTCACTGACCGTGAAAGCATTTCTCGATATGCAGGATGATAATCTGCCAAAGCTGGTGGTTTGCCAGTCTTTATCTGTTATGCAGGGCGTAACCTATGAACAGTTTGCATGGTTTGTACGCCAGAGCGAAGAGCAGATTTCGATGGTCATCCTCGAAGCTAATGCCCATCAGCTGCTGTTGCCGACTGACGATGAAGGGCAAAACAACGTTACCGAAAACTATTTCCTTCACTGATAACTCTCTTCGAGCACGCAGTCGCTGCCGCAGTGACTGCGCGTCGTAATATTTCCTGCTGATTTTAACCTTTCATTAAAGATTAATTCACTTCTATTGTGCCAGGTTTGCTTTATCACATAGAGCAAATACGCATAAAAATTTGTTAAATACCGTTTTTTAATTACAGCTATAGTTTCAAACCCTGGCTAAAGTTATTCTTGCGAGGCTTTTATATAGCGAGCAATGCTGGCCGGGAGAGAGTTCTCTTTTCTTGCACCGCGCCGATAAAAAATATGCACGTTTATTGCATATCTTTCAGTGTGACAACTTTTGTTCGTTTGTTAACGAACTTTCAGAAGGAAAGAGATATGACCGCCTTAAATAAAAAATGGCTATCGGGCCTGGTTGCGGGTGCTCTGATGGCCGTCTCTGTCAGCACGCTCGCGGCTGAACAAAAAACACTCCACATCTATAACTGGTCTGATTATATCGCCCCGGATACGGTGGCAAATTTTGAAAAAGAGACTGGTATCAAAGTCGTCTACGATGTTTTTGATTCTAACGAAGTGCTGGAAGGCAAATTAATGGCGGGGAGTACCGGCTTTGATCTCGTTGTGCCGTCAGCCAGCTTTCTGGAGCGCCAGTTGACTGCGGGAGTATTCCAGCCGCTGGATAAAAGCAAATTGCCGGAGTGGAAGAATCTCGATCCAGAACTGCTGAAGCTGGTCGCCAAACACGATCCCGACAATAAATTTGCTATGCCCTATATGTGGGCGACGACCGGGATTGGCTATAACGTTGATAAAGTCAAAGCGGTACTGGGCGAAAACGCGCCCGTCGATAGCTGGGACTTGATCCTCAAACCTGAAAATCTGGAAAAACTGAAAAGCTGTGGCGTCTCTTTCCTCGATGCGCCGGAAGAGGTTTTTGCCACTGTCTTGAATTATCTCGGTAAAGATCCCAACAGCACTAAAGCGGATGATTACACCGGACCGGCTACCGATCTGCTGTTAAAGCTGCGCCCGAACATTCGTTATTTCCATTCATCTCAATACATTAACGACCTGGCAAACGGCGATATATGCGTCGCTATTGGCTGGGCGGGCGATGTCTGGCAGGCCTCAAACCGCGCGAAGGAAGCGAAGAATGGCGTGAATGTCTCTTTCTCAATTCCGAAAGAAGGGGCGATGGCATTCTTTGATGTATTCGCCATGCCTGCCGATGCCAAAAATAAAGACGAAGCGTATCAGTTCCTGAATTATTTGCTGCGTCCGGATGTGGTGGCACACATCTCTGACCATGTGTTCTATGCCAATGCGAACAAAGCAGCTACGCCGCTGGTGAGCGCGGAAGTGCGTGACAATCCTGGTATTTATCCTCCGGCAGATGTCCGCGCCAAAATGTTCACCCTGCAAGTACAGGATCCGAAAATTGATCGTGTGCGCACCCGCGCGTGGACCAAAGTGAAGAGCGGAAAATAATCCGCAGCCGTAGATGCCGGACGGGCGCACCATCCCCGCCGGCAATTCGCACCATCATGGTGCGCTTGCACACATTAAATGCCGGAGAGCAGCCGTGAATGACGCTATCCCTCGCCCGCAGGCGAAAAGTCGTAAGTCGCTGACACCACTATTAGAAATCCGCAATTTGACCAAATCTTACGATGGTCAACATGCGGTCGATGATGTCAGTCTGACCATTTATAAAGGCGAAATCTTTGCACTGCTGGGCGCATCCGGCTGTGGCAAGTCCACACTGCTGCGTATGTTGGCAGGTTTCGAACAACCTTCTGCCGGGCAGATTATGCTTGATGGCGTCGATTTGTCACAGGTTCCGCCTTATCTGCGCCCCATCAACATGATGTTCCAGTCCTACGCGCTATTCCCCCATATGACCGTGGAGCAAAACATTGCCTTTGGTCTGAAACAAGACAAGTTACCAAAAGCGGAAATTGCCAGTCGGGTCAACGAGATGCTGGGGCTGGTGCATATGCAGGAGTTTGCCAAACGCAAACCGCATCAGCTTTCCGGTGGTCAACGTCAGCGAGTGGCGCTGGCCCGAAGCCTTGCCAAACGCCCGAAACTATTACTGCTCGATGAACCGATGGGCGCGCTGGATAAAAAACTGCGCGACCGGATGCAGCTTGAAGTGGTGGATATTCTGGAGCGTGTCGGCGTGACCTGTGTGATGGTAACGCACGATCAGGAAGAGGCGATGACCATGGCGGGGCGCATCGCGATTATGAATCGCGGTAAATTTGTTCAGATTGGCGAGCCGGAAGAAATTTATGAGCACCCGACCACGCGATATAGCGCCGAGTTCATTGGATCGGTCAATGTTTTCGAAGGACTGCTAAAGGAACGCCAGGAAGATGGCCTGTTGCTTTATTCGCCTGGGCTGGTGCATCCGTTGAAAGTCGATCCCGATGCGTCAGTGGTGGATAACGTGCCGGTGCATGTGGCGCTGCGTCCGGAAAAAATTATGCTCTGTGACGAACCGCCTGCTGATGGCTGCAATTTTGCAGTGGGAGAGGTGACACATATTGCCTATCTCGGTGATTTGTCTGTTTATCATGTCCGCCTGAAAAGCGGGCAGATGATCAGCGCCCAGTTACAAAACGCCCATCGTTTTCGCAAAGGGTTACCGACCTGGGGCGATGAAGTTCGTTTGTGCTGGGAATCAGACAGTTGTGTGGTGCTGACGGTTTAAGGAGCAAAGATGAGTACACTTGAACCTGCTGCCCAGCCGGGTGGATTAAAGCAATGGCTTACACAGTGGCAAATGAAGCACGGGCGCAAACTGGTGATTGCGCTGCCGTATATCTGGTTGATTTTGTTGTTTCTGCTGCCATTTCTTATCGTCTTTAAAATAAGCCTGGCGGAGATGGCGCGTGCTATTCCACCTTATACCGAACTGATGGAGTGGGCTGGCGGGCAACTTTCCATCACTCTTAATCTCGGTAATTTTCTGCAACTGACTGACGATCCGCTCTATTTCGATGCTTATCTCCAGTCGTTACAGGTGGCGGCGATTTCGACCGTTTGTTGCTTATTGCTCGGCTATCCGCTGGCGTGGGCAGTGGCGCACAGTAAACCGTCGACCCGCAATATCTTATTGCTGCTGGTGATCCTGCCTTCGTGGACCTCATTTTTGATCCGCGTTTACGCCTGGATGGGGATACTAAAAAACAATGGCGTGCTGAATAATTTTCTGCTGTGGCTGGGGGTTATCGATCAGCCGCTGACCATTCTGCATACCAATCTGGCAGTTTATATCGGCATTGTTTACGCCTACGTGCCGTTTATGGTGCTGCCGATTTATACCGCGTTGATTCGTATTGATTATTCGCTGGTGGAAGCGGCACTGGATCTCGGCGCTCGACCGCTGAAAACGTTCTTTACTGTGATCGTGCCGCTTACCAAAGGTGGGATTATTGCCGGATCAATGCTGGTTTTCATTCCGGCGGTGGGTGAGTTTGTGATCCCGGAACTGCTCGGCGGCCCTGATAGCATCATGATCGGGCGCGTTCTGTGGCAGGAGTTTTTCAATAACCGCGACTGGCCGGTGGCTTCTGCGGTGGCGATCATTATGTTATTGCTGCTGATTGTGCCAATTATGTGGTTCCACAAATATCAGCAAAAAAGCGTGGGGGAACACGGATGAATAATTTACCGGTCGTTCGTTCGCCCTGGCGAATTGTGATTTTGTTGCTGGGCTTCACCTTTCTCTATGCGCCGATGCTGATGCTGGTCATCTATTCATTTAACAGTTCGAAGCTGGTGACGGTGTGGGCCGGTTGGTCAACGCGCTGGTACGGTGAGTTATTGCGTGATGATGCGATGATGAGCGCGGTCGGCTTAAGTCTGACGATTGCCGCCTGTGCGGCGACGGCGGCGGCGATCCTCGGGACTATTGCGGCGGTCGTGCTGGTACGTTTCGGGCGGTTTCGTGGATCAAATGGCTTTGCCTTTATGATCACCGCGCCGTTAGTCATGCCTGATGTGATCACTGGCCTGTCGCTGTTGTTATTGTTCGTTGCCCTTGCTCATGCCATCGGCTGGCCTGCCGATCGCGGTATGTTAACTATCTGGCTGGCGCACGTGACTTTCTGTACGGCTTATGTGGCAGTTGTTATTTCTTCGCGTCTGCGGGAACTGGATCGCTCCATTGAAGAAGCCGCGATGGATCTCGGCGCGACGCCGCTGAAGGTGTTTTTCGTCATTACACTACCGATGATCATGCCGGCGATCATTTCTGGTTGGTTGCTTGCTTTTACTCTGTCGCTCGACGATCTGGTGATCGCCAGCTTTGTTTCCGGGCCGGGAGCCACCACGTTACCGATGCTGGTCTTCTCCAGCGTGCGGATGGGGGTGAATCCGGAAATCAACGCCCTGGCAACATTGATTCTCGGTGCGGTCGGAATTGTCGGATTTATCGCCTGGTATTTAATGGCGCGCGCAGAAAAGCAGCGGATACGCGATATCCAGCGTGCAAGACGTGGCTGAAGACACTAAAATTTGCCAACCTGGCTACATAATGCCGCGCATGTCGCGGCATTGTTTTCATGGAAGACGAAACGTTGGGATTTTTTAAGAAAACATCTTCATCACATGCTCGCCTGAATGTGCCTGCACTGGTGCAGGTGGCGGCGCTCGCCATTATTATGATCCGTGGCCTCGACGTGCTGATGATTTTCAATACGCTGGGCGTGCGCGGTATCGGCGAGTTCATTCATCGCAGCGTACAAACCTGGAGTTTAACGCTGGTCTTTCTAAGCAGCCTTGCGCTGGTTTTTATTGAAATCTGGTGTGCGTTTTCGCTGGTGAAAGGGCGTCGCCTGGCGCGCTGGCTGTATCTGTTGACGCAAATCACGGCAGCCAGTTACCTGTGGGCAGCTTCGCTCGGTTATGGTTACCCTGAGCTGTTCAGCATTCCTGGTGAATCGAAACGTGAAATCTTCCATAGCCTGATGTTACAAAAGCTGCCGGATATGCTCATCTTATTGCTGTTGTTCGTTCCCGCCACCAGTCGGCGGTTCTTCCAGTTGCAATAATGTGTATAATCCTCGCCCCTGATGATGTGAAGGTCAATGTATGCAGTGCGCACTTTACGACGCGGGTCGCTGTCGCTCCTGTCAGTGGATAACGCAGCCGATTCCAGAGCAACTCTCCGCTAAAACCGCCGATCTTAAAAATCTGTTGGCCGATTTTCCGGTTTCGGAGTGGTGTGCGCCGGTGTCTGGTCCGGAACAAGGGTTTCGCAATAAAGCCAAAATGGTGGTGAGTGGTAGCGTTGAAAAACCACTGCTCGGAATGCTACACCGCGACGGTACGCCAGAAGATCTTTGCGATTGCCCGCTTTACCCTGCCTCATTTGCGCCCGTTTTTTCGGCGCTAAAACCGTTTATCGCCCGTGCGGGTCTGACGCCCTACAACGTGGCGCGCAAGCGTGGCGAACTGAAATATATTCTGCTGACTGAAAGCCAGATGGATGGCGGTATGATGCTGCGCTTTGTACTGCGTTCTGAAACCAAGCTGGCGCAACTGCGTAAGGCGCTGCCGTGGTTACAGGCGCAACTGCCACAGCTAAAAGTCATTACCGTCAATATTCAGCCAGTGCATATGGCGATAATGGAAGGGGAGACGGAGATCTACCTGACCGAACAGCAGGCGCTGGCAGAGCGTTTTAATGACGTGCCGCTGTGGATCCGCCCGCAAAGTTTCTTCCAGACAAATCCGGCGGTCGCCAGCCAGCTGTACGCCACCGCGCGTGACTGGGTGCGGCAATTGCCGGTAAATCATATGTGGGATCTGTTCTGCGGCGTTGGCGGTTTTGGTTTGCATTGCGCAACGCCAGAAATGCAGTTAACGGGGATTGAGATTGCGCCAGAAGCGATTGCCTGTGCGAAACAATCTGCTGCTGAACTGGGTCTAGCGCGTCTGCAATTTCAGGCGCTGGACTCCACTCAGTTTGCCACCGCTCAGGGTGAAGTGCCGGAACTGGTGCTGGTTAATCCACCGCGTCGCGGCATTGGTAAACCGCTGTGCGATTATCTTTCGACGATGGCACCGCGTTTTATTATCTACTCAAGCTGTAACGCCCAAACGATGGCGAAAGATATCCGCGAACTGCCAGGATATCGCATTGAGCGGGTACAGCTTTTCGATATGTTCCCCCACACCGCACATTATGAAGTGCTGACGCTGCTGGTGAAGCAATAAAAAAGCCGCATCTGCGGCTTTCTGAATCTTACTGCGGGAACCACTGATCGCTGATTTTCTGATATGTACCGTCTGCTTTAACGGCTGCCAGTGCCTTATTCAGTTTCTCCAGCAGAGCTTTGTTATCCGGACGTACAGCGATGCCCAGACCGGTGCCGAAGTACTGCGGATCGGTTACTTTCTCAGTCGCAACGCCCAGTTGCGGATTGGTTTTCAGCCACTCATTAACTACCGCTGTATCACCAAATACCCCATCAATACGACCATTTTTCAGGTCGATAAATGCATTCTGATAACTGTCATAAGAGACGGTTTTCACTTCCGGATGCTGATCCTGAATATATTTCTGGTGAGTGGTGCCGTTTTCCATACCAATACGTTTACCTTTCAGGTCGGCAAAAGTCTTATAGGCATCTTTTTTGGCAATCACAACGGCTGAGTTTTCGTAATAGGGGATGGTAAAGGCTACCTGCTTGCTACGTTCCGGTGTGATGTCCATCCCGGAAATCACTGCGTCATATTTTCTGAATTTCAGTGACGGGATCAGGCTGTCGAAAGCGTGATTAGTAAAAGTACATTCTGCCTGCATTTGTTTGCATAACGCCTTTGCCAGATCGATATCAAAGCCGACGATCTGGTTATTTGCATCCATCGATTCGAATGGCGGATAAGTGGCAGAGACGCCGAAATTGATTTTCTCTGCGGCAGAAGCGCCGAATGCACAGGATGCAAGTAATGCGGCAAGAACTAGCTTTTTCATGATGGAACTCCCGTCTGTCAATCTTATGATTATTAGCCGTGTCTGCGGCATGGATTTACAATGCCATCAAATGAATTTATATGCAATAAATATGATTAAATAGTTTGCGCTAGATAAAAAAAGACGGACAACTTAGTGGGTTGTCCGTCTTCATTATAAGGATTTATGCACTATGTACGCCGCATCCGGCACAGGCACCGTGCAGGTGTCTGATGCGACGCTGGCGCGTCTTCTCAGACCTACAAAACCCCCCGGCGAATGTGTACGCAGTCACATTAATTCCGACGTTCAAATGCCAGTGCTTTACGCTCAATCAGACGCATCATCAGCGTCAGCAGGCCGTTGACGACGAGGTAAATAATCCCCGCCGCGCCAAACACCATTACGTCGTAGGTGCGTCCGTACAGTAACTGGCTGTAGCCCATCACTTCCATTAGCGTAATGGTGTATGCCAGAGAGGTACTTTTGAACACCAGCACCACTTCGTTGGAATAGGAAGAGAGCGAGCGTTTAAAGGCATACGGCAGGAGGATCGCCAGCGTATCTTTTTTGCTCATTCCCAGCGCGCTACAGGACTGCCATTGACCTTCCGGGATCGCGCGAATCGCCCCGTAAAACAGTTGCGTGGTATACGCCGCACTGTTCAGCGACAACGCAATTAGCGCACACAGCCACGGTTCCGACAGCAAATGCCACAGCGCCGGATACTCCTGCAACGTCGGAAACTGACCCGGTCCGTAGTAAATCAGGAAGATCTGCACCAGCAGCGGCGTACCGGTAAACAGCGTGATATAGCCACGCACCAGCCACACCAGCACCGGTGTTTTCAGCGTCAGGATGATGGTAAAAATCAACGCCAGAATGAGCGCCACAATCAGCGAGGCAACCGTCAGCGTCAGGCTGGTATGCAGCCCTTTCATCAGTTCGGGTAAATACTCAAGCATCAGCCAGGTCTCCGCTCAAAACGTGTCGCGCGCAGGTCAATGCGTTTGAGTATGTACTGGCTCAACAGGGTAATCACCAGGTAAATCGCCGCCGCCACAATGTACCAGGTAAACGGTTCCTGAGTACGGGTGGCGATGCTTTTGGTTTGCAGCATTAAATCATTCACACTAATCAAACTGACCAGCGCGGTATCTTTCAGCAGTACCAGCCACTGGTTGCCGAGACCAGGCAGCGCATGACGCCACATCTGCGGCATCACCAGACGGAAAAAGATAGCCGATTTCGACAGCCCCAGCGCCTGACCCGATTCCCACTGACCCACCGGCACCGCTTTCAGTGCGCCACGCAGAGTTTGCGAAGCATAAGCGGCATACAGCAGTGACAGAGCGATAACACCGCAAAGGAACGGGCTAACGTCGAAGTTCTCAATGTTCATCTGCACCGGGATCTGCACGAATCCAAGATTGATGGTGAAGCCATCCGCAAGCGTCAGCAGTAACTGCGAGGAGCCAAAGTAGATAAACAGCACCACCAGAATTTCTGGCAGGCCGCGTAGAATCGTTACCAGCGCCGAACCTGCCCACGCAACAGGGCGCCATTTTGCTGACTCCCATACTGCAAAGAACATCGCCAGCGCCAGTCCGACAATCAATGCACAAACGGCAAGGCCGACGGTCATCCCGGCGGCGCTTGCTAAAGGAAAAAATTCATTCATCAGGAATTACTTCTGGAACCATTTGTTGTAGATGGTTTCGTAAGTGCCATCTTTCTTCACTTTTTCCAGCGCAGTATTAAATTTCTGCTGCAGTTCAGTGTTGCCCTGACGTACTGCGATGCCGAGGCCAGTACCGAAGTAATCTTTATCGGTCACTTTGTCGCCCACAGCCGCCAGTTTTGGATTATCTTTCAGCCATTCGGTTACCACTGCGGTGTCACCGAATACACCGTCGATACGCCCGTTTTGCAGATCCAGTTTCGCGTTCTGGTAGCTGTCATACGGCACGGTAGTGATTTCCGGATGTTTATCCATAATGAATTTCTGGTGTGTCGTCCCGTTCTGCACACCGACTTTCTTGCCTTTCAGCTGATCAACGCTGGTGTATTTACCTTGCTGACCCACAAACAGGGCGGAGTTGTCATAGTACGGAGTGGTGAACAGTACCTGTTTTTCACGCTCTGGAGTGATATCCATACCTGCCATAACGGCGTCCACACGGCGGAATTTCAGACTCGGGATCAGGCTGTCAAATGCCTGGTTGGAGAAAGTACAGGTTGCATCAATCTCTTTACACAGTGCCTGTGCGAGGTCGACGTCAAAACCGACGATCTGGTTATTCGCGTCTATAGATTCAAACGGAGGATAGGATGCTTCGGTAGCAAAACGAATGGTTTCGGCAGCTGTGGCGGAAAGACTAAAACCTGCAATTAACGCGGCAATCAGAACTTTTTTCATTGTCGTTATCCCGAATCTTTAGTGAGAGAGATAGTTTTTAAATGCTTCGGTTTGCGGCTCGGAAAAGCAGCGCGCGTCGCCTTGTTCAACGATGTGACCGTTTTCCATATACACCACACGGCTGGCGGTTTTACGCGCCACTTCAACTTCGTGGGTGACGATCACCTGGGTAATATTGGTCTCCGCCAGCTCACGAATGATGCTGACGATCTGTGCCGTAATTTCCGGGTCCAGCGCGGCGGTCGGTTCATCAAACAGCAGTACCTGCGGCTCCATCATCAGCGCACGGGCAATAGCAACACGTTGTTGCTGACCACCAGAAAGGTGCAGCGGGTAACGATCGCTATAAGGTTTGAGACGCAGACGCTCAAGCAGTTTTTCTGCGCGAGCCAGCGCCTGATCTTTACTCAAGCCAAGTACGCGGCATGGCGCTTCGATCAGGTTTTGCTGCACGGTGAGATGCGGCCACAGATTGTATTGCTGAAACACCATGCCGACGTTGCGACGCAGGTCGCGAATCGCTTTGTCAGACGGTGTTTTGGTGAAATCGAAATGGTTGCCTGCAATGTTGAGCGTACCGGAGCGCGGCATCTCAAGCAGATTGAGTACACGCAGCAGCGAGCTTTTCCCCGCGCCGCTGGGGCCAAGTAACACCAGCGTTTCGCCTTGCGGGCAATCCAGCGTGATATCGAACAGCGCCTGGTGTGCGCCGTAGAAGCAATTAATGCCGTTTAATTGAATACTCATTGACACTCGTATACTGGCAGTCTGATAGCTATTGAGGTCGAAGATAGTACCTTTGACAGAATAATTATGCAATATTTCTGCTTTAAAAGTTAAAAGCAAAGCGCATTATTCAATAAACATAGCACAAAATAACGAGGGCGTTGTTCGGCGAGCATAAATGTCGGCATTCCTCACAGAATGCCGGACAATTTATGGGGGTTATAATCTAATCAAGGGATTAACGGTTCTCAATGGACTGGCGTAATGTCCCCGCTTTGGCGTGAACGCTGCCACCTAAATAGCGCACATCGTCGATGACCCAACACTGGCCTTCCTGAATCATCAGCACCTCATCCTGCCAGCTCTGGTCGCCTTGTTTCAGATCCACGCGCAACGGAATATTACGTGCATCGCGATTCGGGATGGTAGAAGCACTGGCGACGCGGGCGCTGTCTGGCAAGGTGGTACGACTGGAGAAGGGATCGCTGCTTAACAATTCTCGTTGGTTGTTATCGCGGCTGGCATCGCT
This sequence comes from Escherichia sp. MOD1-EC6475, assembly GCF_003046645.1. Classification (NCBI taxonomy): domain Bacteria; kingdom Pseudomonadati; phylum Pseudomonadota; class Gammaproteobacteria; order Enterobacterales; family Enterobacteriaceae; genus Escherichia; species Escherichia sp. MOD1-EC6475. The sequence continues at coordinate 105,040 of NZ_PZKQ01000042.1, forward strand.
GAGCAGTGCCGCCAGTTTGTCACTCAAGTACGGACGCAGAGCGGTAATGTCGTTACTGCGATGCTGAATACGGTAGTCATAGAATTGCTGAGCCACGCTGTCAGGGCCGCCCTGGACGCAAGAACCTGTGCGGGAGCCGTTGTCTTTATAGGCTGGCGTGACGGTGGTGCAAGCACTGAGTAACAGTGCGCAAGGGATAAGCATGGTCAATTTGCTGTAGCGCATAATGATTTCCTTATAAGCGAACACCTTGAAAGCGTTCTACGATAATAATGATATCCTTTCAATAATAGCGTATCAGTCCGATAATGCTTTTGAGATCGAAGGCTTAGCATACAAGGAGATCGATCATGCAATTTTCCACAACCCCAACACTTGAAGGTCAGACCATCGTTGAATATTGCGGTGTGGTGACGGGCGAAGCGATTTTAGGCGCCAATATTTTCCGTGATTTCTTTGCCGGTATCCGCGATATCGTCGGCGGTCGTTCAGGGGCTTACGAAAAGGAACTGCGCAAGGCACGAGAAATTGCGTTTGAAGAATTAGGTTCCCAGGCACGGGCGCTGGGAGCGGATGCAGTGGTCGGCATTGATATCGACTACGAAACGGTCGGGCAAAACGGCAGTATGCTGATGGTCAGCGTCAGCGGAACGGCGGTGAAAACGCGTCGATGAGAAGAGTTTTCTGGCTGGTTGCGGCGATCCTGTTACTGGCAGGGTGCGCAGGGGAAAAAGGCATTGTCGAGAAAGAGGGATACCAACTCGACACCCGACGCCAGGCGCAGGCGGCATATCCCCGTATTAAAGTGCTGGTGATCCACTACACGGCGGATGATTTCGACACGTCGCTGGCGACGCTGACCGATAAAAAAGTCAGCTCGCACTACCTCGTGCCAGCCGTGCCGCCGCGTTACAACGGCAAACCGCGTATCTGGCAACTGGTGCCGGAACAAGAACTGGCCTGGCACGCGGGGATCAGCGCCTGGCGCGGGGCGACGCGGATTAACGACACCTCTATTGGCATTGAGCTGGAAAATCGCGGCTGGCAGAAATCAGCGGGGGTGAAATATTTTACGCCGTTTGAACCAGCGCAAATTCAGGCGCTCATTCCTCTGGCGAAAGATATTATCGCCCGCTATCACATCAAGCCAGAAAACGTAGTGGCACATGCGGATATTGCCCCACAGCGCAAAGACGATCCGGGTCCACTGTTCCCGTGGCAGCAACTGGCGCAGCAGGGGATTGGTGCCTGGCCCGATGCATCGCGCGTTAGCTTTTATCTGGCCGGGCGCGCGCCATACACGCCGGTAGAAACCACATCGTTGCTGGAACTTTTGGCACGCTACGGTTATGACGTAAAACCTGAAATGACGCCGCACGAACAGCAGCGAGTGATTATGGCGTTTCAGATGCACTTCCGCCCGACGTTATATAACGGCGAAGCGGATGCAGAAACTCAGGCGATTGCCGAAGCGTTGCTGGAGAAATACGGCCAGGATTAGCGCGGCAGTTTTCCGTGGTCGCGCAGCCAGGCGGCAGTTTGCTCAATACCTTCATTTAGCGTGATGATCGGCTGATAACCTAACTCTTCCTGCGCACGCGTAATATCCAGTGTAAAGTCAAAATTCAACTTGGAGACGCCGTAATGGGTCAGCGGCGGCTCTTTTGCTGACTTGCGTCCTAAACGCTCCATACTGCGGGCAATCATATCCAGCATTGGGTAAGGCACCGACCGGATACGGCAATCAATGTTCAGTTCGTCGATCAGTTTCTGCACGATGCTGCGCAGAGTGCGATGTTCGCCGTTGGTAATGTTGTACGTACGACCAGAAGGCAACTTATCGCACGCTTCCTGACTCGCCAGCCACATAGCGTGCACGGCATTTTCATAGTAGGTCATATCGACCAGCGCGCTGCCGCCGTGGGGTAACAGAATGCTGCCGTAGTGGTGCATCATATGTGCCAGGCGGGGAATAAAAACTTTATCGTGCGGGCCGAACAGACTTTGTGGGCGCAGAATAGTAAAGCGCGTTTGTGGGTTGGTCTGCGAAAGCATATTGATCACCTCTTCGCTGGCGGCTTTGCTGCGGGCAAATTCGTTGGCGAAGCGGTGAGGGCGAAAATCTTCTTTGATATCGCGATGGTGGTGATAGTCGAAGTACAGGGAGGGTGAAGAGATATGAATAAAATTACGCACGCCCCAGGCGACGGCCCATTCGCCCAGGCGGCGAGTGGCGCGAACGTTTGCCAGATCGAAAGCCTGCTGCGTTCCCCACGGCGAGGTAAAGCTGGAACAGTGCCACAGTGTATCAATGCCTGCGAGCATCACCTTCGCCTGCGATGAGACCAGCTCGGTCAGATCCGCATGGACAAACTCTGCACCTATTTTTTCCAGCAATTTGCCCATCGCTTCGTTGCGACCGGTTGCTCTCACACTGATGCCTTTCCGGCATAAAAACTCAACCGCGTTTCGACCTAAACCGCTGGTGGCGCCGGTAACCAGTACCTTCATATCATTCCACTGTTGTTGATAAAACGACGAGCGCATTCTTCCGTGATTTCCTCCTTGATGCAATGGGAAACGTGAAAGAATAACGCAGGTTTTTTTCGATTAATCTGTGCTTTGTTCTGCCAGTCTGGCGATTCGTTTTGCCATGCCGCGAAAAATAAACAGATGCGCGGGGATCATCAGTAGCCAGTAAAACAACCCTGGCATACCGTGAGGATGCCAGAAGGCGCGTACATCAATAGTGCGATATTCGCCTTTATCTTCCAGCGTAAAACACAGTCGCCCAAGTCCTGGCGCTTTCATGCCAAATAACAGGGTAAGTTGTTTTTCCGGCTCGACGACAATCACTTTCCAGCTATCCACCGCATCGCCCGTTTGCAGATATTCCCGTGCGGGGCGACCTTTCGCCAGTTTGTGACCTATCGCGCGCTCCATTAGCGCCCGGGTCTGCCACAAAATATTGCCAAAGAAATAACGTTCTTTACCGCCGATTTGATTCACCACCTGCCATAAAGCCTGAAGGCTGGCGGAAGTTTTAACGGTAAACCCCGCCTGTTTGGCGAAATAGCCGTATTCTGGTCGCCAGCGGGCAAAAGCCTGAGCGTCGTATCCCCAGTCGCTGGAGTTAACCAGTTTTTCTTCTTCTTTCAGGGTGCGACGTACCGCGTCATCGAAGGCGATCAGCGGTTGTGGGATGAGCGCGCGTAACGCGGTGTCATCCGCCAGCAGATCGTGTTTCAGCCCCTGAATCAACGCTTTGGCAGTAGTAGAGGGAACGGAGGTAATCACATTGAGAAACCACACCGAAATCCAGCGGGTGGGGAAGGGGACTGGAATCAACCAGCGATGTTTACCGCTCACCGCCATAAAATGTTCAAACTGCTGCTGATAGCTGAGCACCTCTGGTCCGGCGGCTTCGAATACCCGATGTTCGCTGGCCGGATGCTCCAACAGCGCCACCAGATAGTGCAGCAGGTTTTCCAGCGCGATGGGCGTGGTGCGTGAACGTACCCAGCGTGGCGGCGTTAACACTGGCAGGTTGTAAACCATATCACGCATCACTTCGAACGCTGCTGACCCGGCACCGACGATAATTCCGGCACGCAATTCGGTAACCGGTACATTCGCTTCACGCAGTATGTCCGCCGTAGCCTGACGAGCGCGCAGATGATCCGATTGCTCATGGGGCGGGGCTTGCAGTGAACTGAGAAAAATTAATTGCTTAACCGGCACTTCGCGCAGTGCATCGCGGACGTTGAGAGCCACCTGGCGCTCCTGCGCGATAAAATCGCCGCCTTCGCCCATGCTGTGCACCAGAAAATAGACGGTATCGATATCCTGCAATAGTGCCGGAAGATTATCCGGCCAGCTAAGATCGACTTTATGGCAACTGACATTAGCCAGTTGCAGCTTCGAAAGTCTGTCGACGTGACGTGCCGCCGCCAGAACCTGATGCCCCTGCTGGCTGAGTGTGCGCACCAGATGCTGACCAATGTAGCCACTGGCACCGAGAACTAAAATGCGTTGCGGCACGTCTCTCTCCTTAACGCGTCAGGAAAGCGCGCCAGTGGGCGGCAACTTCAGCCAGTTGTTCACGCGAGACGTCAAGATGCGTCACCAGGCGGACAATCGGCGAGGCGTTAATCAGCACGTTTCGCGCTTTCATGTATTCGCCTAACGCGGCGGCATTTTCTTCCCCGACGCGGACAAACAGCATATTGGTGTCCTGACGCATCACATCCGCGCCTGCCTCACGCAACTGCTCCGCCATCCAGGCGGCGTTGTCGTGGTCTTCCTGCAACCGTGCGACGTTATTTTTCAGGGCATACATTCCGGCGGCAGCCAGAATCCCGGACTGGCGCATCCCGCCGCCGGTCATTTTCCGCCAGCGGATGGCGCGTTTAATGTAATCACGATTGCCGACCAGTAACGAACCGACTGGCGTACCAAGACCCTTCGACAGACAAATGGTGAACGAGTCACAATATTGCGTGATCTCTTTCAGTTCGCAGCCGTAAGCCACTACGGCGTTAAAGATGCGCGCACCGTCAACGTGTAATGCCAGATTACGCTCGCGGGTAAATTCCCATGCTTGTTTCAGGTATTCACGCGGCAGCACTTTGCCGTTGTGGGTGTTTTCCAGACTGAGTAATTTGGTGCGGGCGAAGTGAATATCGTCGGGTTTGATTTTCATCGCCACTTTATCCAGCGGCAGCGTGCCGTCAGCAGCAGCGTCGATGGGTTGCGGCTGAATACTGCCCAGCACCGCTGCGCCACCAGCTTCAAACAGATAGTTATGCGCGGCCTGACCGACAATATACTCTTCGCCGCGTTCGCAGTGACTGAGCAGAGCGACCAGGTTAGCCTGGGTGCCGGTCGGCAGAAAGATGGCGGCTTCTTTACCGGAAAGCTCTGCGGCGTAGTCCTGCAAAGCATTAACGGTAGGGTCGTCTCCGTAAACGTCGTCCCCAACCGGGGCGGCCATCATCGTTTCGAGCATGGCGCGGCTCGGTCGGGTTACGGTATCACTGCGTAAATCAATCATGGCATGTCCTTATTTATGACGGGAAATGCCACCCTTTTTACCTTAGCCAGTTTGTTTTCGCCAGTTCGATCACTTCATCACCGCGTCCGCTGATGATTGCCCGCAGCATATACAGGCTAAATCCTTTGGCCTGTTCAAGTTTGATTTGCGGCGGAATGGCTAACTCTTCTTTGGCAACCACCACATCCACCAGCACCGGGCCATCGATGGAGAAGGCGCGTTGCAGGGCTTCATCGACTTCAGACGCTTTTTCTACGCGAATACCCGTAATGCCGCACGCTTCGGCAATGCGGGCAAAGTTGGTGTCGTGCAGTTCGGTGCCGTCTGTCAGGTAGCCTCCGGCCTTCATCTCCATCGCCACAAAGCCCAGCACGCTGTTGTTAAAGACGATAATTTTCACCGGCAGTTTCATCTGCACTACTGAGAGGAAATCGCCCATTAACATGCTAAAACCGCCATCGCCGCACATGGCGACCACCTGACGTTCCGGCTCCGTCGCCTGAGCACCCAGCGCCTGTGGCATAGCATTAGCCATCGAACCGTGGTTAAACGAACCTAACAGGCGACGCTTGCCGTTCATTTTCAGATAACGCGCTGCCCATACTGTTGGCGTGCCGACGTCACAGGTAAAGATGGCGTCATCGGCAGCAAAATGGCTAATTTGCTGCGCCAGATATTGCGGATGAATTGCTTTCTCGCTCGGTTTAGCTAAATCGTCCAGCCCTTTGCGGGCATCGCGGTAATTTTCCAGCGCCTTATCGAGGAACTTGCGATCGGTTTTTTCTTCCACCAGCGGCAGCAATGCACGCAGAGTCGATTTGATATCGCCGACCAGTGCCATATCCACCTTGCTGTGCGCACCAATGCTCGCTGGGTTGATATCAATCTGAATAATTTTGGCATCGGTTGGGTAGAACGCGCGGTAGGGGAACTGCGTGCCGAGCAGAACTAACGTGTCGGCGTTCATCATGGTATGAAAACCTGATGAGAAGCCGATTAATCCCGTCATTCCAACATCATACGGGTTATCGTATTCGACATATTCTTTACCGCGCAGGGCATGAATAATAGGCGCTTTAATTTTCCCGGCAAACTCGACTAACTCTTTATGCGCTCCCGCACAGCCGCTGCCGCACATCAGGGCGATATTGCTGGAGTAACGCAGCAGTTGCGCCAGTTTGCGTAACTCTTCTTCTTCCGGTGTGACTACCGGCTGTGGCGCATGATACCAGTGCGAGGTCGCCCCTTCTGGCGCAGGTTTTAACGCCACGTCGCCCGGTAAAACGACAACGGAAACGCCACGGTTAAGCACCGCTTTGCGCATGGCAATCGCCAGCACTTGTGGGATCTGCTCCGGGCTGGAAACCAGCTCGCAATAGTGACTACATTCGCGGAATAACTCTTGCGGGTGGGTCTCCTGAAAATAGCCGCTGCCGATTTCGCTGGAAGGGATGTGGGCGGCAATCGCCAGTACCGGAACGTGATTGCGATGACAATCGAACAGGCCGTTGATTAAGTGAAGGTTGCCGGGGCCGCACGATCCGGCACAGACCGCCAGTTCTCCTGAAAGCTGGGCTTCAGCGCCAGCGGCAAAGGCCGCGACTTCTTCATGGCGGGTAGGCATCCACTCGATAGTGCCCATGCGATTAAGACTGTCGCTAAGGCCGTTAAGCGAGTCGCCCGTAACTCCCCAGATGCGTTTCACGCCTGCCGATTCGAGCGTTTTGGCGATATAAGCTGCAACCGTTTGTTTCATGGTTCTCCATCTCCTGAATGTGATAACGGTAACAAGTTTAGTAGATGCTGCCTGTTGCGCTGGCTGAATACTGATATTTCTGTTGCTTTTAATCCGGGAATCGCCAACGCTGATGTGAATGACATTTTTACGATAAAGGGAGTTAATTCAGATGGTTACACCAATGTTAAATGCAGTGAACCGGATGCTGACGCACGAGGATTTTGGCAAATTATTGTTACGCCTGGCGGTGGGAGGATTGATGCTTTTCCACGGGATACATAAGTTATTTGCCGGAATTGACGGTATTAGTGGAATGCTGGTTGCAAAAGGTTTTCCTGGATTTATTGCCTACGGCGTACTGATTGGGGAAGTGGTTGCGCCGATATTGATTATATTAGGTATTTTGACGCGACCTGCCGCATTGGTTATCGCCCTGACAATGGTCGTGGCGTGGTTGATGGTGGGAATGGGAAAAACAGGGATGCTGGATAAAACCGGCGCGTGGGCGATCGAAAGCCTGGTATATTTTTTTATTGCAGCTCTGGCCGTCGCTTTTCTTGGTGCCGGGCGTTATGCCGTGGCAGGTAATTCTGCCTGGCGATAATTCTTTAAAAAATGCCCGGCTAAGTTTGCCGGGCATTAAACTTTAGGCGAGAACCATATCCCCCTGCGGATGGCAGGAGCAGGCCAGTACGTAACCCTCGGCGATTTCGGCGTCGGTCAGCGTCATTGTGCTGCTCACCGTATATTCACCGGAAACCACTTTCGTCTTACAGCAGCCGCAAACACCCGCACGGCAGGCGGCGACAACCGGAACTTTGTTGCTTTCCAGCGCCTCCAGCAGCGTGGTGCCAACCGGTGCGTAAAATTCTTGCGCCGGTTGCAGTTTGGTGAATTTCAGACCGCTGGTCGCCGCTTCCGCCACTGGCGTAAAGAATTTCTCTTTAAAGAAGCGTGTCACGCCAAGCGCCTTCACTTCCTGTTCTACCCAATCCATATACGGAGCCGGGCCACAGGTCATCACGGTACGTGAAGCCAGTTCAGGAACGCTTGCCAGCAATTCGCGAGTGAGACGACCCGCGATAAAGCCTTCGGTAACGTTATTTTCCGCCACCAGCGTCACCGGATAGTTGCGCCATTCGTCGGCAAAAATAACGTCCTGCGGCGTACGCACGTTGTAGATCACCTGCACATCGGCCTGCGGACGATTTTTCGCCAGCCAGCGACGCATCGACATAATCGGCGTGATGCCGCAGCCTGCCGCCAGTAACAGGAATTTATCTTCAGATTTATCGTCGCAGGTAAATTCCCCCATTGCGTCCGAAAGCCAGATATAGTCACCGCGTTTCACGTCGCGGGTCAGCCACTGGGAGCCGACACCGTCATCAATCCGCCGCACTGTCAGGGTGATGTATTCACTCACGCCAGGTGTGGAGGAGATAGTATAAGCACGCAGCGTTTCGGCTGAGTTTCGTACGCTGACCAGCGCATATTGCCCGGCGCGATACGGATAGTAATCGTGGCAAATCAGGGAAATGGTCCACACATCCGGCGTTTCTTGCTTAATGTGATGAACCTGCATCCGCCACGGGCATTGATTCGTTGGCATCGTCATCGACAAACTCCTTACGCGCTCAACAGTTGCTTCATGTCTTCTTCAACAGTGGTGATAGAACGCAGGCCGAATTTCTCGTTCAGCACCGCCAGCAGATCTGGGGTCAGGAAGCCGGGTGCAGTCGGGCCGGTGACGATATTTTTCACGCCCAGAGAAAGCAGCGTCAGCAGAATGACAATCGCTTTCTGTTCAAACCAGGAGAGCACCAGCGACAACGGCAGATCGTTGACACCGCAGCCCAGTTTTTCTGCCAGCGTTACCGCCAGAATAATCGCTGAATAAGCATCGTTACACTGACCGGCATCCACCAGACGCGGCAGGCCTTCGATATCGCCAAACTCAAGTTTGTTAAAGCGATATTTACCACAGGCGAGAGTCAGGATCAGGCAGTCATCCGGCACGCTGGTGGCGAAATCAGTGAAGTAGTGACGTTCGCCGCGCGCGCCGTCACAGCCGCCAAGCAGGAAGATATGACGCAGTTTTTCGCGGCTCACCAGATCAATCAGCGTATCCGCCGCGCCAAGCAGCGTCTGGCGACCAAAACCCACAGTGATCAGGTGCGGAATTTCGCTGTACGGGAAGCCCGCCATTTGTTGCGCCTGGGCGATAACCGCAGAGAAATCTTCGCCATCCAGATGACGCACGCCCGGCCAGCCAACAATGCTGCGGGTCCAGATACGATCGTCATAAGCGCCGACGGTTGGGTCGATGATACAGTTAGAGGTCATCACGATGGGGCCAGGGAAGCGAGCGAACTCAACTTGTTGATTTTGCCAGCCGCTGCCGTAGTTACCGACCAGATGTTTGAATTTACGCAGTTCCGGATAGCCATGCGCTGGCAGCATTTCGCCGTGGGTGTAGACGTTAACGCCCGTGCCTTCGGTCTGTTCCAGCAGGTTGTAGAGATCTTTGAGATCGTGACCGGAAATCAGGATGCATTTACCCGCCGTCGCTTTCACGTTGACCTGAGTTGGCGTCGGGTGACCGTATTTACCGGTTTCGCCTGCATCCAGAATGCTCATCACTTTGAAGTTCATCTGGCCGATTTCCATTGAACATTCGAGAAGTGCGTTCATATCGGAAGGCCAGGTTCCCAGCCATGCCATGATTTTATGGTACTGGGCGTAAATATCGTTGTCATATTGACCGAGAACGTGTGCGTGTTCCATATAGGCCGCCGCACCTTTCAGGCCATACAGGCAAAGCAGACGCAGGCCGAGAATGTTTTCGCCAATCGCCGCTTTATCTTTGTTCGGGGTAAATTCTGCCGCCTGACGTTGCAGTTCGCCGAGATCGTCGCTCACCAGTTGTAAGTCCGCCATCGGGTTATCGACGTGGGCGTTGGCATCTACAGCCAGGCATTGTGCTTTCAGCGCCTCGCGCAGGGCAATCGCTTCACGGGCGTAGCCGACAATACGCGGAGAATCGAAGTTAACGTTGGTCAGGGTTGAGAAAAATGCGCGTGGCGCGAAGCTGTCAACGTCGTGGTTGATGATGCCGTATTCACGCGCTTTTACTGCCCAGGCAGAAAGCCCTTGCAGCGCCGCGATGAGTAAATCCTGAAGGTCAGAGGTTTCCGCCGTTTTACCACACATCCCCTGCGCGTATGAGCAGCCGTTTCCTGCCGGAGTACGGATAGTTTGTTCACATTGCACACAAAACATGATCACACCTTTTAAAGTTATATTTAATATACATGTTTAAGGTTAAGACTCTTCAAGACGGGATAAAAGGGGTTTTTCATGCAACTTTAAGGGAGATTGATTTAGCGCAATTTTGGCGGCAGGGATCTACCGCCAGAGAGGTATTACGCAGAGAAAAGGGCGATCAGAATTGGCACTAACAGACTAAGAATAAAACCGTGAACAATCGCCGCTGGAACCATCTCCAGCCCGCCTGTCCGCTGAAGCACGGGCAGGGTGAAATCCATTGATGTGGCACCGCACAAACCCAGTGCCGTTGAGCGACTGCGACGGATAAGGCCGGGGATTAACATAATGGCGATCAGCTCACGTGCCAGATCATTAAAAAACGCCGCGCTCCCGATTACCGGGCCAAAAGATTCAGTCAACAAAATACCGGAAAGAGAATACCAGCCGAAACCGGAGGCCATTGCCAGCGCGGTATTGATGGGGAGATCAAGAATAAAGGCATTAATTAAGCCACCAATTAAAGAACTGGCAACCACCACCACAGCGACAATCATTCCCCGGCGATTAAGGACAATCTGCTTTAAGGTCATGCCATTATTGCGTAGCTGAATACCGACGAGGAAAAGTAACAGAATCAATGTGTATTCGCTGGCTTCAGTAGCATGTTGTAAGAAACCTAATCCGCTAAGGCCAATGGCAAAACCAATTACGACTACGCCGCACAGTTTTAGCGACTCCAGCGCCATCGCAATACGTGACGGAAGTTTTTCTTGCTGGTGGTGATTACGCCACGGCAGACCGCGCTCCAGCCACAACAACGCAATAATATTGCAGAGTAAAATAATGGTAATGCTGACGGCAGAATAATGCAGTATCGCCAGCAAATTACTGGCGAGATTATCAAGGAACGCCAGACTGATACCCATAAAAAAGAGAATGAGATAGACCATCCAGCTTAATAGCTGATTAATGCGTTTTAACGCAGCTTTTTGGCGAAGCGGAATGAGGTAACCCACAATCAGGGGAACCAGAATGATTAACAGTCCAGAAAACATGAAAACTCAGTCCTTGCAAAGAAGAAGTCGAAATGCGCGATGACACACTACTGAAAGCAGAAGGATGAGTAAAGTTGCAATTAAAAGGAAACGTTATGCATAAGGATCGGTAGGGTATTCATTTTCATTTAAAGATATTCTTGCGCTTTAATTACAAACCGCACCGGTGTTGGTGGCGTCAAAATCGCCGAGGCGTTCCCTGAAGGCCGGGGCAGCCCACATGGATGTGGGCTGAGGGCGCGTTTTACAGGGATGTTACCTCGCGCCCGACCCGGTAGCCGCAAGGGATAAGTCGAGGGCACCGCGCAGCGGCGATTTTGTTCGCCAGAGCCCGGGGGGGCAGGGGGCGGCGGCGATTGGCCGCCCCCTGCGCGCTCCTTGCGCCTGTGACTATATGTGGTTTTACACATCAAGGAGCGCAAAAGGAGGATGAATCAACATATAACAACATCTTAAAAAAGGCCTGACATTGCGTCAGGCCTTCTGCGCTAATTAATCACGTTTTTCCAGCAGAGTACGGTAAATCAGACCACCGATAATACCGCCGACAATTGGCACCACCCAGAAGAACCACAGTTGTTCTAGTGCCCAACCGCCCTGGAAGATGGCAACCGCAGTACTGCGCGCCGGGTTAACGGAAGTGTTAGTTACCGGAATACTGATTAAGTGAATCAGCGTTAATGCCAGACCAATGGCAATGGGTGCAAAACCCGCCGGAGCGTATTTGTCAGTTGCACCGTGGATCACCAGCAGGAAACCCGCACTCAGTACCAGTTCAACCACCAGTGCAGAAAGCATGGAATAACCGCCCGGTGAATGCTCGCCATAACCGTTCGAAGCAAAACCGCTGGCTGCCGCGTCAAATCCAGCTTTGCCGCTGGCAATTAAATACAGCAGTGCCGCCGCAACAATACCGCCGACAACCTGGGCAATCACATAGCCAACGACTTCTTTTGCCGGGAAACGACCGCCTGCCCATAAACCAATAGTGACAGCCGGGTTAAAATGACCACCAGAAATATGACCAACAGCGAAGGCCATGGTCAGTACGGTCAGACCAAAAGCCAGCGCGACACCAGCAAAACCAATGCCTAATTCCGGGAACGCTGCTGCCAGCACCGCGCTACCGCAGCCACCAAATACAAGCCAGAAAGTACCAAAACATTCAGCTGCTAATTTTCTGAACATATCCACCTCAATTAGGTAATGACTCCAACTTA